>JAXDMY010000019.1:0-2755 GCA_034665805.1 Alphaproteobacteria bacterium | reverse complement strand
AGACCGATCGGTCCGACTGCGGTGGTGATATCGCCGAGCGAGAGGATAGGAAGGTTGTTTTTCCTGCAAAACCAGATCACCGCGGCGACGCAGCCCAGAAAACCGCCATGAAACGACATGCCGCCCTTCCAGAGTTCAAAGATCTCGGCGGGATGCGCGACGAAGAACGGCAGATTGTAGAACAGCACGTAACCCGTGCGGCCGCCGAGGATGATGCCGACCGTGACCCAAAGAATAAAATCATCCATCTGCGGCAGTGTGATCGGCGCCGGCCCGCCCCATAGTTTCTCGTTCCTGAGCAGCGCGCGGGCGTAAATCCAGCCCAGCACGATGCCGCCGATATAGGCCAGCGCGTACCAGCGGATCGCGATCGGCCCAATCGCAATGGCGATCGGGTCGAACACCGGAAAATCAATCGCGAGAAAGGGCATCAACAACCTGCTGGATCTGGTGTGGGTATCTTAGAGGGATTCGCCCAACTTTTCTCTTCAGCTATCCAGTCGGCCGCAAGGACGCTGGAATCTTCGAGCGGCAGCCAATCCGGATAATCCCGCCGCAAGGACACGCATTGGGCGCTGATCCCTTGTGTAGAACTGATTTCGATCGTCACGTAATTGCCGGCATTCACATTGCGGCAATCTTCCATCGCCCATCGTCTCTTGGCACGGGGTCGGACCGGGACGGGACGATCAAGCGTCGCGACGTCGATATATCGCGTACCCTTGTAGATCTGGTCCGAATATCGGTGGATGTGCCCGAACAGATGGAGAAGCGCGCCAGGGATTTCCTCGCTCAATCGCGCGAGACGCTGGTGGGTAACGACCACACAATTGCGCGGATCGACCGCAGCCCTTCTGATAGCCTTGCGGACGCTCACGCGGTTCAGTTCGAGAACTGAACTCTTGGCACGGCGGACCTGGGCAGCATCGGTCTTCTCGGGTTTGGTAAGGATTCTGCATGCGATCGGGTTTTTGCCCCAGTTGGTCGGGCATCCGCTGAAACCCGTGAAATGAAGGTCCCCAATTGTCACGACGTTGGAATGGATGAGGTGACAATGGTCGCCATAAGACTTGCTGTAACTTAACTCGTGATCCCAATTTCCGTAGACATACAGGATGGGGCATTTGAACGTCGAGAGAATCCTGAAGAATTCTTCGGCACTCGCGCTTCCGATATCTCCCGCAACCACGATAGCGTCGAACGAATTCGTCTCCAAGGCTCGCAATTTCCTCACAGCCACCAGATTATGATGGATGTCGGAAAATGCGAGCAGTCTCATTTCTTGCCTTGTTAGCCGTTATCCGAGGTTGCGGCGATATAGCGCCAAAAGCCGTTCCCAATGCCGCTCGGCGGCGTCGCGGTGGTAAACCGGCCGCTTCGGAAACGCAAAACCGTGATGGGTGCCGGGATAGATCTCGACCTCGGCGTTGGCGTCGCTGTCCTTCACTCCCTGTTTCACTTTCTCGATGATCTCCATCGGCGCGTAGATATCGGTCTCGGCGCAGCCGAAGTAGAGTTCGGCTTTTGTCTTCTTTCCGGCCAGATGCGGACTGTCGGACTGGTCGGTCGCGAGATGGGTTCCGTAGATCGATGCCGCCGCCTTGACGCGTTCCGGAAAATGCGTCGCCGCGTTGATGGCATAGCGCCCGCTCATGCAATAGCCGACCGTGCCGACAATGCGCGTGTTCGCGGCCGATTGGCCTTCGGCATAGGCGAGCAGCGCGCGTGTATCCTCCATGACCAGGGGGATGTTGATGGAGTTCATGTATCCGAACATCCGTTTGCGCTCGGGCGCTTCCGGGTCGGCCGGCAACGGCCCAAGCTCCATGACGCCGGCGCGGTAATAGAGGTTCGGCAGCATCACGTAATAGCCTGACGTGGCGAGCCGCCGCGCCATGTCGCGCAGCTCCTCGCGGATCGCCGGCGCGTCCATGTAGAAGATAATGACGGGAAAAGGTCCGCCGCGCTCGGGATGGCTCATGAAGGTGGTGGTGTGACCGTCCTTGGTCGGGATTTCGATCTGCTGGTCGATCATGGGCGCTTCTTCCCGCTTCTGGTTTCTCGGTTCGTTGGTTCGGCAATCGATACGATCGCAAGGAAACCGGAACATGACAAGGCAAGCGGCGTTTTGTAGCCAAGACCGGACTTGAACCGCGCCGCAGGGATCGCCATTGTCTGACCTACCAGCGCGCAGGGAGAATTCCAGAGATGACCCAGACCACCAATCGGTTTTTCGACGAGATCGGGCGGCTGATGAACGACGCCGCGGGCGCCGCACAGGGCGTCAAGCGCGAGGTTGACACCGTGGTCCGCAACCAGGCCGAAAAATTCCTGCGCGACCTCGACGTGGTCAAGCGCGAGGAGTTCGAGGTGGTCAAGGACATGGCGCGGCTGGCGCGCGAGGAAAATGAGGCGCTGAAAGCGCGCATCGCGGCACTGGAAGCCAAACTCGGGAACTCGCCGACGGCCTGAAGACGGATGGGTGAGGCGGAGGTCGGCCTATCGGCGTCATGGCCGGGGTTGTCCCGGCCATCCACGTCTTTGGTGCCAAGAAAGGAAAGTAAGACGTGGATGCCCGGCACAAGGCCGGGCATGACAGGTTGAAGGAGTGGTGGCATACCCCCAAATCCCTCAGAAAAATCCCCGCATTTCCTTGTCATTTCCGCACTTTGCGGCTAGAACGCCGCCACGTCCGCAGCCCCCGCACCCCTGGAGGCTTGCTGTGGAGGTGGAACGGGCCGCGATGCGGCCCATA
>JAXDMY010000018.1:0-15950 GCA_034665805.1 Alphaproteobacteria bacterium | reverse complement strand
ACATGCGCCCCTCGCGCCGATGCTCCTCGCTGGTCACCACCGGCTCGGGCCGTTCGCGGAGCTCCTTGATGAGCTGGATGATCGAAAACAGCAGCCCCGGTATGCCGATCACCAAAGGAAGAAAGCGCGCTTCGGGTGCATAGGTGAAGGCAAGACCGACCGCCGCCGCAAAGGCGATGAGCATGATGACGCTGACAAGGATGCGCCCCTCAAGCATGGCTCGGCACTGTCTTGCTGGCCCGGCGCGAGCGCCAAAGATAGAAGCCGACGCTGGCCAGGATCATCGCAATCAGGATCAGCGAGATCGGCCGCCAGAAAAAGCTCACGCCAAAGAGGCCGATCGCCTTCTGCAGGGAATCCTCGGCGATCTTGCCGAGAATGACACCGATGATGAAGGGCGCACGCGGCCAATCATGGCGTTTGAACAGGTAGCCGAGACTCCCCATCACCAGAACCAGGATGAGGTTCTGCCAAATGCCGCCGTAGAGATAACAGCCGAGGAGCGCAAACACCAAAACATAGGGGATGAGAAAACTCGCCTTCATGGTGCCGAGCCTGCCGATCCAAGGCCCCGCGGCAATCAGCATGATCACGGCAAAAATGTTCGCGATGACGAGCGCCCAGATCAGCGACCAGACGATGTTGACATGCTCGGTCAGCATGGTTGGGCCGGGCTGAATGCCGAGCATCAGGAAGGCCCCGAGCATGATCGCCATGCCCGACGAGCCCGGCACGCCGAAAAACAGGGTGGGAAGAAGCGACCCCGCCTCTTTGGCGCAGCTGCCAGTCTCGGCGCCGATGACGCCGGCGACCTCGCCTTTGCCGAAGCGTTCGGGATGCTTGGAGGACTGCACCGTGTGGCCATAGGCCATCCACGCCGCCGCATCGCCTCCGAGGCCCGGAATGACGCCGATGGCCGCGACCAGCAGCGAGCAGCGCAGCACCAGCCATTTGTGGTGGGCGACGTCTCGCATGCCCTGGAAAATCTGCCCATAGCTGACTTTGCGCGACACGGGTTCGGCGGGCTGACTCGAACCCTGCAGCTTCGCGGCCGTCTCAGCGGAGATGTCATAGGCGCGGCCCTTGACGCCGAGCGAAATCATCTCGGGCACGGCGAACATCGAGAGCACCGCGACGATGACGGAAAGCCCGTCCCAGAGCCAAATCTGGCCAAAGGTGAAGCGCGGGCTTCCGGTCGAGGGATCCAGGCCAATGAAGGCGCACATCAGGCCGAAGAGGCCCACGATCATGCCTTTGACGAAGCTGTCGCCCGAGAGCGTCGCGATGAAGGTGATGCCGAGAATGGCGAGAAGGAAAAACTCGGCGGGGCTGAAATTCAGAATGATCGGTTCCAATATCGGAAGCGAAAGTCCCAGAAACATCGCGCCGAGAAGGCCGCCGACGGTCGAGGCGCCGAAGCTCGCGCCCAGCGCGCGCCCCGCCTCGCCCTTCTTGGTCATGGCGTAGCCGTCAAGCGCCGTTGCCGCCGCTGGCCCGTCGCCGGGGACCCCGATCAGAATGCTGGGGATCGAGCCGCCAGTGTGCACCACGGCATGCATGGCGCAAAGGAACACCGCACCCGTGAGCTGATCCATGTTGTAGACAAACGGGATCAGCAGAACGAGGCCGAGCTTGCCGCCCAGCCCCGGCGTCGATCCGAAAAAGATGCCCATCGGGACGGCGATCGCCATCAGGAACAAAAGACGCGGCGTGGTCAGCAAATCGAACAGCGTCGCGAAAGCCACATCGAGATGCATCGGCGCGTCCTCATTCCGGCAGATCGAGAACCGCCGGTTCGTCTTGGCTTATGTCATCCGCCGGCGGCAGATTTGAGGGCGGCTACGGTCTCCGGGGGTTGGTTTAACGCCGCTTTGATACGCAGCTCGACCTGATCGCCGGAGGCAGGGTCGATATCGAGGTTGAGCTTCTTGGCCTCGGCCAGAAGCTGCGGGTCACTCATCGCGGCGCCCAAGGCCTGGCGCTCGACGGAAAGCACATTGGCCGGAATGCCCGGCGGACCCGCGGTCAGCCGACCGATTTCGGAGAGCGTCTCGACCAAGGCAAGCAGCCGCTTGCCGCGATCGTCTTTCACATATTGCGAGGCGCGGGGCACACCGGGAAGCGATGCACTATCGCCGGAAAGCGCCAGAGCAAAGAAACCATGGCCCTGTTTGACGAACTGTTCCATGGATTCCGCCGTGCCCACTTCGGCCATGACTTCGTTGCGCAACATGCTCATCTCACCCTCATTTCCGGTGAAGCCCGGAATGATCTGGACATTGAGATGCAGCGCGTCGGCGAGGATCCGCGTGTCATTATAGGCGGCCGAACCCACGCCCGCCGCGGCGAACTTGATCGGGGTCTTGGCCTTGATCATGTCGTCGATGTTCTTGAACGGGGACGTCTTGGAAATCATCAAGGCGCGCGTGTCATCGGCCGCCTTTCCGATCCAACTGAATTTGGTGAGATCGAACAGCACCCCGTCGCGCTTGAGCAGCTGATCGTAGATCAACCCGGTGTTGAACATGCCGATGGTGAGGCCATCGGGTTTCGCCGCATAGATCGTGTTGGCGCCGACGATATGGCCTGCGCCCGGCACGTTGCGCACCAGGACGCGGGACCCCGGAAGATGTTTTTGCAAATAGCGCGCAATCAGCCGGCCATAGGCGTCGTATCCGCCTCCCGGGCCGGTGGCTACGATGTAGGTGATGGTCTTGCCCTTGAACATCTCGCTGTCCGCGGCCACGGCCGGCGCGGCAAGCAAGAGAGTCAGCCCCAGGGTCGTTGCCACGAAACGCTTCAGCATCGTTTCCTCCAATGGAGTATTCCAGACCGGCCGGAGCCGTGGCGTCAATATCCTTCGGCGTTCTCGATCTGCTCGACCCAGTTGAAACCCATCGCTTTCACGATGCGGCTGTTGATCACGATGATGCGCGCTTCGTGTTTGGGATCGCTGTTGAAGTGCTTATGCGTGCAATAGGGCGGGATATAGACGAAATCGCCTTGGCTCCATTCGAAGCGCTTGGGTTCTTCTTCCCAGCTGAACTCCATCTCGTGATTGCAATCAAACCGCACGTCCCAATGCAGGTCGTAGCCATTGCCTTCGATGACGTAGAAGACCTCTTCCGACAGATGACGATGCTTGCCTGTCGCTTTGCCGGGAGGAATGAACTGCTGGTAGAGGTCCAGGCAGCATTCCTTGGTGTCCATCTGCTCATTGATGATGTGCTTGATGAGACCGTCGGGTGAGCGCTCCAGCGGCATCTGGCTTGCTTTGACCACATTCAACCGGCCCTTGTAATCGCCGCGGAACTGCTCCGATGCTTTCAGCGCCTGCGAATAGAAATCGACTTGCTCGACTTCGGCGTGCGATTTTTCGCGTTCGCGCGGATCGATGACTCTGTTCATTGACACAAACCCTTTCAAAGTTCCGGCGGCGGCAAATAGTCCCGTTGCGCTTGGCTCTCGGGTTCCTTCGGCGGCCAGGCAGCGATCTTTTGGAAAATCAGGTGCATGAAGAGGAACAACGGCTTGGCCTTGGCGACCAGGACGATGGCTTCTTCATTGGGGTCGTCGTTCAGATGTTGGTGCACGCAGGCGTTTTCGACGATCAGTGCATCGCCTGCCTCCCAATCGAGGCGCCGCCCATCATGCACATCGTGGCCTTTGCCCTTCAGGACATAAAAGACCGCGCTGTTCATATGTCCGTGACGCTGGCCATAGCCGCCGGGCGCGAAGCAATCGATATGCGTCTCGATGGACTGCGCCACCTTCGCCGAGCCGGGATTGATGACCTTCTTGCCGAAATTCTGTGGCCCGCCTTTCCATTTCAGATCTTTGGAGTGATAGACGCGAGGCTGGGTGAAGAGCTCATGCACCAATTCGCCATAGGTGCCTTCAAGGGCTCGGACAAAGGTCCGCTTCTTGGTCCAACGTTCCCAGACGGGCTCTTCGGTGCCGCTGTTGTGACCGGGGCCCGGAGACCCTTTGGGGTCGCGGAGCGTGGCCGTTTCGTCGCCTTCAGCCAAAGATAACCTCCTGAATTTGCAAAGGTTCGGCAGCAAAACAGGGCGCTGCTGAGGGGCTTACCCCAATTGGACAAAGCCGTCCCAT
The DNA here is from genome assembly GCA_034665805.1 of Alphaproteobacteria bacterium. GTDB lineage: Bacteria > Pseudomonadota > Alphaproteobacteria > Micropepsales > Micropepsaceae > CAIYRG01. Next base: position 11,837 of record JAXDMY010000018.1, on the reverse strand, counting down.
GACGCCGGGATGGCTGTCAAGGGCGGCCGGCCTTCGCTGCCGGAATGAGAAAAAATCCGCTGCACAACCTCAGGGATTAAGGAACCCGGCCAGCGTGCTCTGGGCTTCCGGTGTGCGGCGGATTTCGGCGAGCCGACGCGCGGTTTCCGCAATCAGGGCCTCATTGGGGGCAGCAAGGCGGACATCGTCGATCAACACCTTGGCGGCGCGCTGCGCGTCTCGTTTGCCGGCCAGGAGCTGGGCCACGATTTGCGCCGCTTTGGCCCCGATCTCCTCCAGACTGGACACGAGATGAACCAGTCCCAGGCGATGCGCCTCGGCTGCGTCGAAGCCTTCAGCGGTCAGGAAATAACGCTGGCAAGCCCGCGCGCCCATGGCGGCGATGACATAGGGCGAGATGATGGCAGGTATGATCCCGAGGCGCACTTCCGAGAACCGGAACGTCGCCAGGTCCGAAGCCAGCACCACATCGCAAGCGGCCACGAGGCCGACCCCGAGCCCGATCGCGGCGCCTGGGACGACTGCCAGCGTCGGCACCGGCATGGTGTGAAGCCGATGCAGCAGCTTGGCGAGCCTCAAAGCATCCTCGTAGTTCGACTCGAATGAGCCTGCCATGGTTTGGGTCATCGCCTTCAGATCGAGGCCGGCGCAGAAGGTGCGGCCGTTCCCGAGAAGCACAAGGACCCGCAATTTGGGGTCATTGGCCAGCCATTCGAAGGCTTCGAGGAGGGAGGCGGCCAGTGGCGGATCGATGGCGTTGGCGCTTTTGGGGCGGTTGATCGTCACCCGCGCAATCCCAGCCGTATCCATCGCGACGTCGAGCGGTTCGTTCATCTCCATCCCCTGAAGTGGTTTCACGGTTACCAGCCCCTGATGGTGACCTTGTCGAACCGTGATGGGTTGTCAATCAGAGACCGAGAATCCGCTCGGCGTTGCCATGGTAGAATTTCTCGAGGAACGCATCGGAGAAACCGAGTTCCTCCCATTCCTTGAACAGGCGTGGATAAGGGATGCTCGGATAGTCGCTGCCGAACATCATCTTGTCCTGCAGCCGCCCGCGCATATCGCGCACGAGGGCGGGCGGCAGGTATTTCGGCGCCCAGCCGGACATCTCCCAATAGACATTGCCCTTGTGGAGGGCGACGGCGGTGGTTTCGTCGATCCAGGGATAGCCGGGATGGGCCATGACGATGGTGAGGTTTGGAAAATCCGCCGCCAGCGCGTCGATGGAGGAGGGATGCGCGTGGCGCGTCTTGGCGCCCATGCCGCCGGGCATGCCTGCGCCCATGCCGGTCATTCCGACATCGATCATGACCGCAACGCCAAGGGCGGCGATCTCCTCGAACAGCGGATAGTAGCGACGATCATCGACGCTGAAATGCTGCATGATCGGATGGAAGTGAAAGCCCATCATTTTCAGATCGCGGACGGCGTGGCGCGCGCCTTCGATGGCCCTCCGGCCCGCGGCGGGCTCCACCGCGCCCCAGGCCTGGACGATGCGTGAGTGCCGGTCGCGAAAGCCCGCGACATAATCATTGGAACAGGGCGGCGTCCCGATGGTGGTGGAAAGATCGAGCGCGACGAGACAGGGCTCAACGCCGGTCGCTTCGAATTCGGCCATCACTTCGGCTTCCGTCTTGGGCTTCCACTCGCGCTTCCAATAGGCGGCGAGGGCCTCCACATAGGGGCCCTGGCAATCGATCCATTGCTGCGTGCCGGGATAGGCGTGGAGATCGATTTTCCGCATGGTCACACTCGCAAGCCCTTCGAACGCAACTGCCCGCGCTCGGCAGCCATTTCCGAAAGTCGCTTCTTGGACACTTTGCCGAAATTGGAGAGCGGCAATTCGTCCACGACAAGCAGGCGCTCGGGGAGTTTGATTTTTGCCATCTCCTTTCCTTCCAGAAAATGGATGAGCTCGTCAAAGGAAAGCGTCGCGCCGGTCTGCAAAACCAGACAGGCGCACATGCGCTCGCCGAGTTCCGCGTCCGGCACCGGCACGCAGGCCACATTCTGCACCGCCGGATGGGAGAGGATCAGGTTCTCGATTTCCTCCGCGCTGATCTTTTCGCCGCCCCGGTTGATCAGGTCCTTTTTGCGCCCCTCCACCATATAATTGCCGGAACTGTGCTGGCGCATCAGATCACCCGAGCGATAGAAGCCGTCCGGCGTGAAGACGCGTTTGTTGTGCTCCTCCGCGCCATAATAGCCGCGCAGCGTATAAGGCCCACGGCAGCAGAATTCGCCCACCTCGCCGAAAGCCACGACGTTGTCGTCCTCGTCCAGGAGCATGATCTCGTCGTCGGGGCAGATGGGGCGGCCCACGGTTTCCAGCCGCACGTTAAGGGGATCGTCCAGGCGCACGAACATCAACACGCCCTCGGCCATACCGAAATTTTCCTGGACCGTGACGCTCGGGATCAATTCTTGCGTCTTGGCGCGCGTTTCGGGCTGGAGGCGCTGCCCGCCGCTTTGGATCACTTTGACCGAGGAGAGATCATAGTTCGAGATCGTGGAATCGTTGATCCAGCGGATCAGGAGGGCCGGCACGACATGGATATGGGTGACTCGGTGCTTCTCGACCAGGCGGAAAATCGCTTGCGGCGAAGCGTCGGTGGAGAGCACGACCCGGGCGCCCTTGAAGATGAAACCCTGCAGTCCCGGACAGGCAAGCGGGAGATTGTGCGAGATGGGCAGCACGTCGAGCAGCACGCTCTCCTCGTCTATCCCGGTGACGGAGCACGCCATTTTGGAATTGTAGACATAGTCGTTATGCGTGCGCGGAATCAGCTTGGGCACGCCAGTGGTGCCGCCGGACAAAAGAAACAGCGCGGGATCGGTGGGATCGATTCTGATGCGTGCGAGTTCGCCCGCGTCGCGCGAGGCTTTGCGCGCGATCAATTCGTCCAAAGATGCAAACCCATCCGGCGCTTCACCCAGAACGATCCCGTGTTTTAGTTGCGGCTGTTGTTTCCTGATGCGTCGCACCAGCTCGCGAAAATCGAATTCGCGGTGCTTGTCGGGCATGACGCAGCCGACGGTGCCGGCTATTCCCACGAACTGGCTGATTTCGAGATAGCGATGCGCCGGCAGCGCCATCACCGGGATGGCACCGATCTTCTGCAGCGCCAGATAGAGATAGACGAACTGGACGCGGTTCGGGAGCTGTACGACAAGACGGTCGAGCGGCTTGATGCCAAGATCCAGGAGATTGAGCGCAAGGTTTGTGGCGTGCGCATTGACCTGCGCGTAACTCACCGCGATTTCGCCATCGACCATGGCAATGCGGCCGGCATAGAGGCGGCAATAACCCTCCCATACCGAGGCAATGGTGCGATCTTCCCAATACCCCTTGGCGCGGTAGAGCGCCGCGAATTCGGGCGGAAAGGGCGTGACGCCGGGAAGCATCTAGGTCGTGCTGGAAAAGCCGCCGTCGATGACGATGATCTCGCCGGTCACGAAGCGGTTGGAAAGGATGAGTGAGAGCATGGTCTCTGCGACGTCGTCGGCGGTCACGCAGCGGCCCAGCGGCGTCGCTTTGGCGCGACGCTCCATGAGCCTCTCATAATTGTCCCCGAGCATGCGTTCCATCCACTCGCCTTCCATCCAGCCGGGCGCGACCGCGTTGACGCGAATCTCGGGAGCGAGCGCGCCGGCCAATTGTTTGGTGAGCGACACAATAGCGGCCTTGCTCGCGGCATAGGGAAGCGGTTGAGGACCGGGCCTGAGGCCCACGATGCTTGCGGTGTTCACGACAGAGGGATTTTCACCTCGTTTGAGCAAGGGCACGGCGGCCCGGGTGACCAGAAACAGCCCGCGCACATTCACCGCGAAGACGCGGTCCCAATCCTCGACGCGAACCGCGTCGAATTCCTTTGGGGGCGTGGGAATCGTCGTGCCGGCATTGTTGATAAGCGCTTCGAGTCCGCCGAACGCGGTTTCGACCTGTTTGAGCATGACGCGGACTTGGGCGTCATCGGCGACATCGCCCGCGAGCAGGAGCACTTTAGCGCCTGCGGCTTCGGCCTCCGCGGCGACGATGCGCGCGGCATCGGCGCTGCTTCGATAATTCAGCGCGACATCGAATCCGGCGCGGGCCAGATGGAGCACGGCGGCACGGCCGATTCCCGTTGCTCCGCCGGTGACGAGCGCGCGTTTGCGCCGATCCATGCACGTTCCTCGATGGTGCCCTTTTCGCTACTTAAGCGAATGACGGCCCCACTGCAAATCCGCTAGGCTAAACCCGCGGACCATCACCCGGCGAACCATGATGAAGAATAGGTCTTTGAGCGCTGTCATCGTTTTTTCGGCGCTTCTATGCGCTCCACTTGCTGCTTTCGCGGCCGATGCGCGTGCCGTGCATGACGCCATTCTCACGCTGGACACGCATATGGACACGCCAGTGAATTTCGCGCGCCCCGGCTGGGACATCATGGACGAACACAGCGTCGCCGGCGACCTCTCCCAGATCGATTATCCGCGCATGGTCAGAGGCGGACTCGATGGCGGATTTTTTGCCATCTACACACCGCAGGGGGCGCGCACGCCGGAGGGCTTTGCGGCCGCGCGAAATGCCGCGCTAAAGCGGGCGGTGGAAATCCGCGAGATGGCGGCGCGGCACTTCGACAAATTCGAGCTTGCGCTGCGCGCCGATGATGCTGCGCGCATCGCCGCATCGGGCAAACGCATTGTTTTCGTAAGCATCGAGAACAGCTATCCGCTTGGCAAAGACATGTCGCTGCTGCGGACGTTCTACGACCTCGGCGTGCGGATGGCGGGGCCGGTCCATTTCACCAACAACGATCTGGCGGATTCCTCGACCGATCCCAAGGGGCCCGAATGGCATGGGCTTTCGCCCTTAGGGAAGGAGTTCGTCGTCGAGGCCAACCGGCTGGGCATCATTCTCGACGCCTCCCATGCCTCCGACGAGGTGTTCGATCAGATGCTCACGCTCTCGGCGGCGCCCATCATTCTTTCGCACACGGGCGCACGCGCCGTGTTCAATCATCCGCGGAATATCGATGATGGACGGATCATGAAGCTCGCGGCGGCAGGCGGCGTCATCCAGATCAACTCCTACAGCGATTATCTCGTCGAGACGCCGCCCAACCCCTCGCGCGAAACAGCGATGCGTGCGCTGGGGGTCAAATATGGGCCGTTCCGCGCCCTCGTGGGGGACCGCCTGAAGGCCTATATGGCCGAACGCTCGGCCGTCGAGGCCCGATATCCCCTTCCTCGGGGCACGATCGATGACGTCATGGCGCATCTTATCCATGCGCTGAAGCTGGTGGGCGTCGATCATGTCGGCATCGGTTTGGACTGGGACGGCGGCGGCGGCGTGATCGGCATGGAAGATGTCGCCGGCATCCCAGAGATCAGCAAACGCCTCCTGGCGGCGGGCTATACACAAGCGGACCTGGCCAAGATCTGGGGCGGCAATGCCCTGCGGCTGATGCGCCAAGTCGAAGCCAAAGCCGCGGAGCTGGTGCACCGCTGATCCTTTTTTGCGGGCCGGTACCGGCGTTTTTCGGGGCCGGGCGTGAACCTTATCCGGCACGGAACGTAACTAAGGGAAGCGCAAGCGGCGCGGTCGCGGGTGGAGGCTCCCTATGAACCAGATCATCGTCACGGAAACGGAACCACCCCCGGGGGTCGAACTCGGGATCAACCCCGACAAGGTGTGCCAAATCATCGTCAAGGCCCGCGCCTTCGACGCCAAGGAGGGCATCAGCGATCCCAATTCCGGATCGAATGCGGCGGACGACGGCATGACGGATGTGCTCGAAGACCTGCCGGATGACGTCGACGCCACACGGCTGGAACTGCTTGAATTCATCCGTGCCCTGGACGAGGACGAACAGCTGAATTTGGTGGCGCTTGCCTGGGTGGGCCGCGGAACCTACGATATCTCGGAGTGGCGCGAAGCCATGAGCATCGCGCGAAATGAACACAATAAGCGCACGGCCGAGTATCTCCTGAAGCTTCCCCTCCTTGGCGACTATTTGGAGGAGGGCCTCGCCGCGTTCGGGGAAAATTGCGGCGAGTCTTAGGACAGTGGCTTCCCTCCCCCTTGGCTCATTCACGTCCCTTAAGGGACTCCCTCACGTGGCCAAAACAGGACATCTTCGCGGCCCGGTAAGAAGGGGTTAGGCTTATTGACGTAAATCGGAAGGTAGCCCCATATCGGCGAAGAACACTTTCGATTCGAAAGGGGTCGTCATGAGCCATCACACCGAGGACACCATGAGCAGCACAGACTCAGACGTTCAGGCGCTGCGCGCCGAATTGAAGAATTTGCGTGCCGATTTTGTGAAGGTCACGGAAATTCTAAAGGATTCCGCACGCAATCGAGGGGCGGACGCCGCAGATAAGCTCAGGGCCACGGCCGAGCGCGGCTGGAGCGAAGCGAAGAGCACGGCGCAAACCGTTATCGACGAAATGGAAGAGCGTCCGCTCGGCACGGCGATGATCGTCTTTGTCGCCGGCATGTTGTTCGGCGTTCTTGTCGGCGGCCGCAGGTAGTACGGTGTTGAGCCGCTTCATTGCGCGCTTGGCAATTTCGCTGGCGGCGCTTCTGATCGCCGTCATCGCGGCGATCATTGCGCTCGGCTATTTCGTCTACGCGCTGTTCCTTGTGCTGCTCAATGTCGCGGTCGCGCCGGCGGCCGCGGTGCTGACCGGAATTATCGTCCTCTTGGTGGCGATATTGCTGGTTGCAGCAACACAAGGCCGTTCGCGGCGCGGCCGAAAGCGTGCGCCGAGCCCATCGCTGGAGGGCTTCGAGAACGCCGCCCAGCTTGGCGGCGAGCTTGCCCGCAAAGTGCGCTCGCTGACCGGATCGGAGGCGGGCGGCGGCCTGCTCGCTGCGCTGGTCGCTGGATTTGCCATCGGCATGAGCCCCAAGCTTCGCGCCTTCCTGCAATCCATCCTTAAGCCGTAACCCGCCCGATTCCTCGGGATTACCGCATCGGCGAGTAGCCGTGCGGCGGGCGCCATTGTGCCGCCTGGGATATCGCCGCTATTGTTTTTGCAAACGCCATCCGCCTGAGGAACATAATGGGAACCATTGATTCCGATGCCCACGTCATCGAGACGATGACGACATTCGACTATATCGATCCGGAATTTCGCCATCTCAAACCTCGGGTGGTGCGCCAGGTCGAGGGCGAGCATGCGAAAAGCAATGAAGGTGGCATCCAGAAGGAGTTCTGGATCATCGACGGGCGGCTCCAACCCAAGGAGCACAATGTCGGTTCCAACACCTCCGATGTGTCCCGCGAGATGCGCGACGTCCAATCGCGCCTCGATCACATGGACGCGCTCGATATCGACGTGCAAGTGCTTTACCCGACGGTGTTCTTGCGCGCCTGGACTCAGGATCCGACGGTCGAAGTCGCACTCTGCCGTAGCTACAATCGCTGGCTTGCCGACATTTGGAAACAGGGCAAGGGCCGCCTGCGCTGGGCGGTGATGCCGCCGTTACGCTCCATGGATGAGACGCGCAAGGAACTCGCCTTCGGCAAGGAGAACGGGGCCTGTTGCATCTTCGTCCGGGGCCTGGAACTGGAGATGCGGCTCACCAATCCCTATTTCTTCCGGCTCTATGAGATGGCGCAGGAATTCGACCTCCCGATCTGTTTTCATTCCGGCAACAACAGTTTTGCCGTGCGCGACATCTACGCCACGGAAGGGGGGTTCGGCCGCTCCAAACTCCCCGTCGTGGGCGCTTTCCACAATTTGTTGATGGACGAAATCCCCAAGAAGTTCCCCAAATTGCGCTGGGGCTTCATCGAGGTCAGCGCGCAATGGCTGCCCTATGCCTATAATGACCTCGATCTGCGTTTCAAGCGCAAGGATCGGGTACTTCCCCGCGATCCGCTGAAGGCCAACAATATGTATGTCGCCTGTCAGTGTACGGATGATCTGGATTACATTCTCAAGCAGGGCGGCGCGGACAACCTGGTCATCGGCACCGATTACGGACATGCCGACACCTCGGCGCAGATCGAAGCGTTGCGCATCCTGAAGAAAGAGGGAAAGGTCGATAAAACGGTGATCGACCGCATCCTCGATGCCAATGCGCGCGCCCTATACGGTCTGAACTGAGGCGCCGATGATCGTCACGCGCGTCGACCTCCAACCCTGCGTGATGCGCAAAGAAGACCCGAATTGGCGCTTCGCGCTCGGCGCCAATCCGGTAACCGAGGGCGCCGTGGTGACCCTCACCGCGCAAGACGGCGCGCAAGGCTTCGGCTACGGCTCCGCCACGCCCCATATGGGAGCGACGCGCGAAACCCTGATGGCGGCGCTCACGCGTTTCGTGCCGCTGGTCACGGGGCGCGATTCCCTCGACGTCGAGGAAATCCTGCAGGCGCTCGACATGGATCTGGCAGGGAACAACCAAGCCAAAGCCGCCATCGACTGTGCTCTGCACGATCTGAACTCCCGCATCCTGGGCATTCCGCTGCACCAATTGCTTGGCGGCAAATTGCGCGACTCGGTCCCCATCCTTCGCATCCTGGCCATCAAGACGCCGGAACAAATGGCGGCACAGGCGCAAAAACTGATAGATGCCGGCTATCGCTATCTCAAGATCAAGGTCCATGGTGACGTGGCGGAGGATGTGGCGCGCGTCCGCGCCATCCGCCGTCAGGTGGGGGATGGCGTGCATCTCACCATCGATGCCAACCAATCCTATTCGGTCACCGACGCGATCGCCGCGCTCAACCGCATGGCCGAATTCGACATCGATCTTGCGGAGCAGCCGGTGGCAGCGGGCGATCTGAAAGGCCTCAGGCGGGTGACCGACTCGGTCGCAGTGACAGTCGAGGCGGACGAAGCGGCCGCCAGCCTCACGGACGTGATGCGACTGGTCTCCGAACGGATCGTGGATGCGATCAGCCTGAAAATTCCCAAGCTTGGAGGCTTGCGCAACACGCTCGCCGCCGCGCGCATCTGCGAGGCCGGCGAGGTGAGCTATCGCATGGGCGCCGCCGTTGGCTCGCGGCTGCTTTCCGCGCAAGCCATGCATCTTGCCGCCACCCTGCCCCGGCTTGATTACGCCTGCGAGCTCGGCGAGTTCCATCGCCTGCTTGACGATCCCTTTGAAGGTATCGAGATCAAGAATGGGTGTCTCGCGCTGCCCAAGGGCGTCGGATCGGGCGTAACTCCGCTTGCGGGCCGCATGGCGACTGCACGCCAGCTCAAGGCGGTCGAATCGTGAGCCGGCGCCGCCATGTTGTACGTGTCGTTTGCGCGCTGATGGCGGCTCTCGTCTGCAATTCCGCACCCGGCTTGGCCGCCACCGCCCCTGCCCCCGCGAATCTCGCCACCTATAGAGGCGCGGATCGTGATTCTCTCATCCTTGCGGGCGCAAAACGCGAGGGCAAAGTCGTCTTCTATTCCGGCATGATCGAGAATCAGGCCCTGCGTCCCATGGCCGACGCGTTCAAGAAAAAATACCCTTTCATGGCGGTCGAGTATTGGCGCGGGGACAGCCGCGCGTTGGTCCAGAAAGCGTTGACCGAAAGGCGCGCCCAGCGTGTGATGGGCGATATCCTAGAATCCACCGGCGGGGCCGAAGCGCTCATCCGGGCCGGCGCGGTGGAACCGTTCTACACCCCGTCGGCTGCCGGTTTTCCGAAGAATTATGTCGACCCGAACGGTATGTGGGCGGCCTCGCGCCTGGACTATTTCGGCATGGCGTACAACACGCGCCAAGTCACGGCCGCCGAAGTACCCAAGTCCTATGAGGAGCTGCTGAACCCGAAATGGAAAGGCGCAATCGCCTGGCGCGCCGATTCCGAAGTGGGCGCCGAGCTATTCATCTCGGGCGTGATGCGCGAGATGGGCAAAGAGAAAGGCGAAGCCTATCTGAAGAAACTCGCGGGCCAGCGCGTCGTGAACTACGCGGGGAGCGCGCGGGCTTTGGTCGATCGCGTGGGCGAAGGCGAATACAAGCTCGCATTGGAGATCTATGCGCATCACCCGCTCATCAGCAAAGCCAAAGGGGCGCCCCTGGACGTACAGATGCTGGACACGGTGCCGTCCGCCATCAGTACGATTCAGCTTACCAGGAATGCGCCGCATCCCGCCGCCGCCATGCTGTTCATCGATTTCGCCCTATCCAAGGAGGGACAGGAGGTTTTGCGCGCGGCGCAATATCTCTCGGCAAATCCGGCGGTCGATACCGATCCCTCGCTGCGCAAGATCATTCCGCGCCTGAACGGCCTCAAGGAGACCGTATTCACACCCGAATTGATGTTCCAAAATCGCGACGAAGCAGCCACGCTGTTCAAAAAATATTTTCGCTAATGCAAAGGCGCTGAGGGGGAACGGTGCTTCACGTCGAAAATCTCAAGAAGCAATATGTCAGCTTCGAGGGAAAGCCCGGCGGCGGCGTGCTGGGCGTCGACTTCGACATCGCCGAGGGCGAGTTGTTCACGCTGCTCGGTCCATCGGGCTGCGGCAAGACCACGACGCTGCGCGCCATTGCGGGCCTGGAGACGCCCGACACGGGCCGCATCCAGATCGGCGGAATCGAAATGTTCAATTCCGCGACCGGCAAGAACGTGGCGCTCTATGACCGCGATATCGGAATGGTGTTCCAATCCTATGCCATCTGGCCGCATATGAGCGTGTTCGAGAACGCAGCCTATCCCTTACGCGTGTCGCGCGGGCAGCGTCACGCCGAGCGCGACATCGAGAAAAAGGTGATGAGCGTTCTGGACATGGTGGGCCTCGCGGAATTTGCCAAACGTCCCGCAACGCAACTTTCCGGCGGACAACAACAGCGGCTGGCCCTGGCCCGCGCCTTTACCCGCGAGCCCCGGCTGTTGCTGCTCGACGAACCCCTTTCCAATTTGGATGCGCAATTGCGCGAGCAGATGCGCGTCGAGTTGAAGCGCCTGCAGCAGGAAACCGGGGTCACGGCGGTCTATGTCACGCACGATCAGGCGGAAGCGCTCGCCATTTCCGACCGGATTGCGGTGATGAACAAAGGCAAAATTACCCAAATCGGCACGCCCAAGGATATTTACAGCCGTCCCGCCTCTGAATTCGTCGCCAACTTTATCGGCCGCACCAATCTCTTGCATGGATCGCTTCTCCAGGACGCCACCGCCGAAACCGTCGCCCGCGTGAAGACCGTCATGGGTGATGTCTTGTGCTTTTTCCCCAACGCGCTTGCGGCATGCAAACCTGTAGCGCTTGTGGTGCGACCGGAGCATATTGGGATCGGAAAAACCGATGGTACAGGAACGTCCAATGGCGCGGAGAACCGCCTTACCGGCCAGGTAACGCGGGAGATCTATCTGGGCGAAATCGTCGAATATCTCGTCGCCGTCGGCGGTGGTGAAATCCTGGTTCGCACGCTTTTTGGCGGCGTCGCCAAAGGGGACAATGTGACGCTGTCTTTCCTCCCCGAACAAACCATTGCGCTCGCTCAGGCCTGAGGCAGGGACAAATTGTAGTCCTTGAAGAGAACGAACCAGCCGGTCTTGGCTGCGTCCACAAAATGCGTTTCGAACAGCGAGGGCGCGTTGCGATAGGCCATCAGCAACAGCGTTTGATCATCGTCCATCAAATCATAGGAAATGAGCATGCCGAACGCGTTCTGCTTTAGAGCGGTTTTGGAATGGACGGAATCGGTGAGGGATTCCCTCCGGGGCGCTCCTAGGCGATTCTCTGGATCGTGGGTGATTCGGGGGGGTTATGGCGCGAGCTTATTCCGAGGATTTACGGGTTCGGCTGGTTCGGTTGGTGGAGAGTGGAACGTCGGCGCGCTCGGCGGCGAAGCTGTTCGAGGTAAGTGCAAGCACGGCGGTCAAATGGATGCA
>JAXDMY010000017.1:0-24027 GCA_034665805.1 Alphaproteobacteria bacterium | reverse complement strand
CTTCACGCCGGACGCCATCTTCGCCAAGGCGCCGTTGACGTTCTGGATCGATATATTAATGGTCCCGACCATGGTCGAGGCTTTGGCCGCCGTCGAAATCGTGGCGGTCGATTTCATCGTCACGATGGTGCCGGACAGACTCAAGGTCTGGCCCGCCACCGTGATCTTCTTGGTGCCGTCGGCGGAAGCCAGGGCCTGGAAGTTGGCCGTGGAACCATCGACCATGTGGGTGCCGTTGAACGACGCGTTCTGAACGATCGTGGTGATCTGATCGCGCAGAGCGGTGAAGTCGGCGTTCAAAGCAGTGCGGCTGGCCGTATCGAGTGAATTGTCGGCGCCCGCCAGCGCTTTGGCCTTAAGGTCATTCAAAAGATCGGAGATGGACTGACCGGCGGAAATCGCGACATCGACGGTTGAAATGCCGCGATTGATGCTGTCGTTCACCGCCTGATAGCCCGCAACGTTGCCGCGCATGTTCTGCGCGATGGCGTAGACGGCGCCGTTGTCCTTGGGGGTCGAGACTTTCAGGCCGCTATTGATGTGGCTCTGAGTCTCCTGCAGTGCTTGCTGGGTCTGATTGAGGTATTGCAGCGCAACCATGGCGCCGACATTGGTGTTTACGCTTAGCATTCGTGTTCTCCATTCTGGTTCACGCTCGAGCGTTATGCTCGCGGGAGCTTCGTCCCGTGGGGCGCTAGGCAATCGCCGTGCCGCGGCCGCGCGACGCCGCGTTAACCATGGCTCCTGAGGCGAGGTGTGGGAAAAATCGACCCGGCGGAAACCATATCGGCGGCCTCCTGCACGGCATTTCCTGCCTAAGAGTAGGAAGTTCTTGCCGCGCAGCGTGGTAAATTCTGCCGACCTCTGCCCGGCCGCAAAAGAAAAGCGCCGGGAAGCTTCTGCTTCGCCGGCGCCGACAATGAACGGGACGGAATCTGTTGCGAACGAATTACCTGAAGAGCGAGAGAATGATTTGTGGCTGCTGATTTGCGATCGACAGGGCCTGTACGCCGAGCTGCTGCTTGACCTGCAGGGACTGCAACCGGGCGCTCTCGACCGCCATGTCGGCATCCACCAGATTGCCGATGCCGGCGTTCAAGGAATCGACCAGCTTGGCGACGAAATCGTTCTGGATGGTGAACTTCTTTGAGCCCGCGGCCAGTTTGGCCAGGGAGGAGTTGACGGCCTGGAGCGATGAATTCAGCGTTGTGATCATCGCCGACGCCTTGGCCTGAGTGGAAATCGTCGACGTCGTCTTGACGGTTACAATGGCTCCCGAAAGCTTCAGCGTCTGGCCCGTGACGGTGATTTTCTTGGTGCCGTCGGCCGAGGCGAGCGCGGTGATGGCAGTCACAGAACCGTCCACGAGATTGGTGCCGTTGAACGACGCGTTGGCAACGATGGTTGCGATCTGATCGCGCAGAGCCGTGAAATCGGCATTCAGGGCATTGCGGCTTGTGGTATCGAGGGATGCGTCGGCCGCGGCAAGCGCCTTGGCCTTGAGTTCGTTCAGCAGGTCCGAGATCGATTGCCCGGCGGAGAGCGCCACATCGACGGCCGAGACGCCGCGCCGCAGACTGTCCGAAACCGCTTGATAGCCCTTGACGTTGCCGCGCATATTCTGCGCGATCGCGAAGGTTGCCCCGTCGTCTTTCGCGGTCGCGACCTTCAGACCCGTATTGATATGGGTCTGGGAGACCATGAGCTCCTCTTCGGTCTTGTTCAAATATTGCAGCGCGATCATGGCGCCCGTGTTGGTATTTACGCTCAGCATCTAGATCTCCTATGCCCGTCCGTGCGCCTCCTGGCGGCATCGTGCCGTGGGGCTGAGAAGCCGATTGCAACCCATGGGCCAAGCGGAGTGCCAGTATAAGCATTTGATTATACTCAGCTTTTTTTGGTTAACGGCGACACTGTTGGGGGCAAAATCTACCGCCCGGCCAAACCCACCGGGCAGTTGCGACCGCTCAAAAAGAAAGGCCGGAAGATTCTTCCGGCCTTTCTACATCGATGAGAACACGCGCTTTGGCCGATTTTCGGCAATCACATCGCGAAGGCGCCTCGCGTCTTACGGCCGGCGAGGAGCTGGCGTGCTGCGCGAAACGGGAGCCGCGGGCCGGGCGCCGTCTTTGCTGTAGAGCGCGCGCAATTCGGCCGGCGTCGGATTTCTGACCGAGCCGACATTGTACATGGTGTTGCTGCTCTGGCTGCTGAACCAGTTGGCGTTTGCGGGCGTTACAAAGATGGCGGACAAGAGCAATAGAGAACCGACGGTCTGCAATGTTTTCATGGTCTACTCCTAAGTGTGCGCTGCCCCCATAAGGCGGTTCGATTGCAGCGGAAGTGAGAGGGAACTGTGGCTTCAAATTGGCAAGGTTCCCCACGCATCCGTTGCGAGAAGTCCGGAAAATCGGAGATTTCTTGAAGAAATTGAGGGAATATCAATTCTGAGAAGACGCACCGATAGCATGCAAGCGGGGACACCTGCTCCCATCAGTGAGTTCTCTTAGATAGATATCGTCTGGGCCAAGCCTCGCGTGATAAGCAGCAACGCATGACGCGTATTCGTAACGCACCATGACCGGGCTCTCCGCTGCGATATGGCTTGTCGCCGGTGGCGCGATGCAGCGTCCCGCCGCCGAGAAGATCAAAGCGCTGGGCTACGCGCTGATCCTGACGGATGGCTCGAACTCGTGCGTGCTGCGCCCGATGGCCGATGAATTCGTCCATTTGGACACATTCGACATGGCCGGAAATTCCGTACGAGCCGACACGCTGAAAACCCGCTACGACATCCGCGCCGTATTCACCGCTGGCGCCGATTGCCATGAGACCGTTGCAGCTCTCGCCCGCCATCTGGGACTTCACGGTATCGATCCGCGAATCGCTCATCTCTGCCGCTTCAAGAACCTTACCCGCGAGCGTCTGAGGGAAAAGAGCATTCCCCAGCCGCTTTTGCTTGAGGCCAGCAGCCATGAGCAAGCCCTTACGGCGGCCGCACAGGTCGGTTTTCCGATCGCGCTCAAGGCGACGGACAATTCCGGCAGCCGTGGATTCTCTCGCATCGAGCGCAAAGAGGATCTGACGCGAGCTGCCTTTCAGCGCGCGCGCGACAACGGAACGACGGGCATCGTCATCGTCGAAGAGCTGCTGCTGCCGCAGCCGGGCGCGATCGCCGAGCAATCGGTCGAGACCGTTTGGTATGACGGGCAAATGCACTGGCTCAATTGGGTGGATCGGCTTTTCCGCAAGGATTTCGAATCCGTCGCCCATCCTTGGAACGCCGCCGATGATCCCTATCGGGATATTTCCTGGGCCGTCGAGTTGGGTCACCTGAACCCTGCCGAACATAGCCCGCAAGTTCGGCAGGAGGTCGAGGGCTTGGTGCGCCGCGCGGGCGCCGCGATCGGGATGGGGACCCAAAAAGGCGGCCACATCCTAAAAGCCGATATCATGCTGACGACCAAAGGGCCGATGATCCTCGAACTCACCCCACGCCTTTCGGGCGGCTGGGACAGCGCGCTATCGACGCCGGAGCGCGGGGCGGACTTCATCGGCGGCGCGTTGCATTTGGCGCTTGGCGAAAAACTGGACGAGACGATCTGGCAAAATTATTTCGCCTACCGAAAACCCGAGCGCGTCATCGCGGTTCTCGCCCAGGTGAGAGAAGAAGCCCAGGATTGCATCGGACGCGAATTTGCCTGGGGCGCGGGCCCTGACCGCTCAAGGGCGCTCGAAGCAGCCTATCGCGCGTATCGCGAGGAGCGGTTTCTAGTGTGACGAACCCGAAATTCGCAATAGCTTGGGCTACACGCTGGGCGAATTTCGGATTCAAAGTCACACTAGCAATTTATTGAATCTAGTGTGGTTCTCGGATTTGAAGTTCCTAAGCGTGAATGCCATGAAAATCTTAGGAACTTCAAATCCACCACACTGGCCTAATCTGGTTTTCTGATATGTTTGAATGACAATCTTCCCAGCTGGTGCATTCTCCCATGGCTTATTCTTGGTGCAACAAGCCGCTGCTCGACACTCTATCGGTCGAAGGCGCGGACAATGTCCTGAATTTTTCGTCTCCGCGAGAAGAGGCCCAGGTTTTTCTCGAGGGCGACGATATCGGGCGCGTGATCTTTTCGCTCGATGGGAAGAAAACGATGGAAATTGCGCGAAGCAAGGCTCACGCCATCGTCGTCGGCGAGGGCAACGCACAGCGCGACGTCTATCACTATCTGCTCCCCGGCGGACCCGCGCCGACCATGCGGCTGGGCATCACGCGCCATCGAGGGTTGGGCGCCTGGTCCAGCCTGCCGCATGATTTCGAGCTGAATACCGAGGCTGGTTTTGAAGAAGTCTTTTTCTATATCGCGTCGGGCGCAACCGCGCGCGGCATTCAGGTAGGCCGCGGTGTCTGGCATGACAACAGCCGCGTCGACGCGGTATGGCCGTTTGCCGACAGACAGTTCGGTACCGTTCCCATGGGATATCATCCGGTGGCCGGAGAACCCGGCGTGCAGATTTCCTATGTGTGGGCGTATCTGGCCAAATATCCGCGCTGGGAAAAAGTGAAATGACGTCACCTGAACAGCGAAAGACCGCCGTCATTGTCGGCGCCACGGGGAATCTTGGCCGGGCGCTCAGCGCGGCCCTGCAATCGGCCGGCTGGCACATCGATCCGGTCTGGGCATCGGAGAATCGCCCCGATGCGACCCGCGCCGAGTCTTACGCGAACTTGCCATCCCGCATCGACTTCGCGGCCTATCTGGCGGGGGTGAATGTGATCGCCGATACGCAAAGCCTCGCGGAAAGCGATTGGGATCGCGTCTTCGCGACGAATTTGAAGGGGGCCTTCCTTTTCGCCAAGGCGGCGTTTCCGGGTCTCTGCGCGGCCGGCAAGTCTTCCTATGTGGCGATCTCGACCATCAACACGCTTCACCCCTATCCCCGCCGCGCCGCCTATGCCGCCTCAAAGGCAGGGCTCGAAGGTTTGGTGCGCGAACTTGCGGTCGAATGGGGCGCGCACGGCATTGCCACGCATGCGATACGTCTTGGCCATCTTGCCGGGCTGATGAAGACCACGCCGGCGAACCCGGCGCTCCTGGCCGCGGTCAAGGAGCGCACGCCGTCTCATAGCCTGATCGCGCCCGAGGAAGTCGCAAAATATCTGGTCTGGGTTGCGGAAGGCGGCGCGCAATCCATCTCCGGCAGCATCATCGATTTTGATCCCGCCTATACCATCAATCGCTGGCCGCTCTGAAGCCGGCAGCGCCTCTTAAGCGGGTTGGAGGCCCTGCATGATGGTGCGGTTGATGTCGATCAGCGGGTCCAGGGACGCCCCGTTCGTCATCACCTGGCTCGAATATTTGGTCACCCATAGCGACAAGGACACGATCTGCGCCCGCAAGGGTTTGGACAGCTGATTGTCGTCGCCCATGCAATCGACCGCAAGCGTGCTCCACAGCCGGCGGTTCCAATCGATGGCCTCCATCAGCGCCACGCCTTTGGCGTTCGCTGCTTGGGCATCGATCAGCGCTCCGGTCACTTGCCCGAACAGCCGGTACTCGGTGTTGCGGGGATTTTCAGCCGCGAGCTGCGCTTTTTGATACGCCTTCACTGCCATAGACGAGCCGTTCCTGTTCAAAAACGAATAAGGTTCTGCACTTGACCAGCGCCTTGTAATAGGCGCCGCTCATCACTTCGCGGCTGATCTCCACACAGGTCGCCAGGGCTTTGCGGTCGCGAATCGCATCCATGAACTCGGTCATGCGAAGCGCGAAGTGGCTGTAATACACATCGGCTTCGTCGGCATCGAGATACATCATCATAATAGGAAAATAGATTCTTCGCGCGGGCGTGGTCGCCTCTTCCGCTTGCATGATGTCCTTCTCGCGAAGAACGCAGGCCTTGTTCTGGATGATGAGGCTGGCTCGCTTGTCGCCATTGGCGAGAACCGCGCCGTTCAGGACGAACTTCTCGCCTGGTTTGAGCGTCAGCTTCAGGGGCATGGGTTTCCCTCGGAATGAAAACGAGTGTAGCGCGCGAATTTGTGCCGCCGATCAGGACCTTAAGACGCGATTGGTTAAGAATGTGCTGCCGGGTCTGCCGTCCGTTCGAATTTTAATGTTCATGCAAAATTAGCCTTGTTGCGGCTCTATGGCCTCTTCTGGAGACTCGCCATGGCAGAGCCCGCGCGGCTCATCCCGCAGGATTACGATACACACACCGTTGTGGGAGCAGCGGATGAAGCACTCGCCCGCGTCGAGGCGGCGACGCTCGCCGTCTCCAGCATCGAGGGACGCATCCGTTCGAACAAGGTCCTGCAGCGTGCGCTCAAGGCGTGGAAACGCGGCGACACGATCAAGACCGCGAAATATTCGCTTGAGGCCACCGGTATCGATGATACCAACGCCCTGGCATTTCATCTTCTCGCCATCGCGCTGGACCGCATGGGCCATTTGCATCAGGCGATGGTGACCTATGAGCGCGCCTTCGAGCTTGACCCAGACGATACCGATCTTGTGCTCAATCTTGGGCTGACCGCCTGGAATCTCGATCTTCTCGACGGCGCCGAGCGCATGTTCCGCCTCTTCATCGAGAAACGGCCCGAACATCCCGCCGGCTACAACAATCTGGGCAGCGTACAGCGCGACAAGCGCAATCTGTCGGCCGCCATCGACACGCTGCGCGGCGCGATCTATCGCATGCCCGATCAGCCCATGTTGTGGAACTCGCTCGCCACCGTGCTTGCCGAGGAAGGCCGCGCCGAAGAGAGCCTCGTCTTTTATCAAGAGGCCCAGCGGCTCGATCCCAAATTTGCCCGCGTCCAGCACAATCTCGGTTACGCCTATACGCATCTGGGTCAATTGGACAAAGCGCTCGAGGCCTATGACGCCGCGCTGAAGCTTGCGCCCAACGCGAATGAGAGGCGCGAGAGCCTGCATTCGCGCAGCATCTGCCTGATCGGCATGGGCCGCCTTCGCGAAGGCTTCAAGGAATATGAAATCCGCCACGACCCCCAATTCAGGGCGGGGCTGCTGCATTACACCAAGGCGCCGCTGTGGGCGGGCGAAGACCTGAAGGGCAAGCGCATCCTGATCGTCGGCGAGCAGGGCGTCGGCGACGAGCTGATGTTCGCCAATGTCCTTCCCGATATCGCACGTGCCGTGGGCGAGGATGGCAAACTGCAAATCGCCGTGGACCCGCGGCTTGTCACTTTGTTCCAGCGTTCGTATCCCAAGGCCGAGGTCGGGGTCTATGACGATGGCAAGCTCGAGGGGCGCGCCTGCCGCATCTTTCACTGGGCGCGGGAGAAGGGCGATCCGGATTTCTACGCGCCCATGGGCACGCCGCTTTATATCCTGCGCAAAGACCTCGCCGATTTTCCGAAGCTGCCCTTCCTAAAGGCGGATGCCGAGAAAACCGCGGCATTCCGCGCCCGGCTCGCGGCATTAGGCCCCGGGCCCTATGTCGGGATTTGCTGGCGTTCGATGGTGATGGGCGCCAAGCGCGGAAAATATTACAGCCCGATCGATGTCTGGGGCCCTGTCCTGACGACGCCCGGCATCACCTTCGTCAATCTGCTATATGGCGACGTCGCCTCAGAGCTTGCGCTCGCGCGAGACAAATTCGGCGTTGCCATCCACAATTTCGACGATCTCAATCTCAGGGATGATCTCGACGGCGCGGCTGCGCTCACAGCCGCTTGCGACCTTGTCATCTCCGCGCCAACCGCGGTGGCTGCCATGGCCGGCGCGTTGGGACGCGAGACTTGGTTCATGGTGGCGGCTCGCGCCTGGCCGCAGCTCGGCACCGATCACTATCCCTGGTATCGCAGCACGCGGGTTTTCGTTTGCGAAAAATTCGCCGACTGGCTTAATCTGATGCCGCAGGTTCGCTCCGCCCTCGAGAAATTTTCGACGACCGAGCGTTAAGCGCGGATCAGGTCCCTGACCGCGGGGATGCCGCTGCTGTCCGGGAAGATCTTCTCGTCGAGCGTTTGCTTTGCGATCTTCAAGTGATCGGCCAACGCCGCTTTGAAAATGGCACGCGTATCGGTCCTGGCCGGAAGGTCCCTGCCATCTTTCAGCGCCGCCGGTTTCAATCCAGACCATTCGGCATGGATTGTGCCGCCCGCCACCGCGCCACCGAACAAAAAGGCAATGCCGCCGGTGCCATGGTCGGTGCCGCCGGTGCCGTTGACGGCGACGGTGCGGCCGAATTCGGTCGCCGCGACGATGGCGGTCTTCTTCCATGCCGGACCGAGCTCTGTTTTGAGCGCCGCAAATGACTCGTCGAGCGCCTGCAAGCGGCGCGCGAGCTGACCATCGCCCGCGCCCTGATTGGAATGAGTGTCCCAGCCGCCGATGTCGAAGACACCAACACGCGGCCCATCCGCGGCAGCCAGAATCCTCCCCGCGCCCTCCATCATCGGCATGATGGCGCCGTAGCCCTGTCCATTTTGCATCGGCATCGGCCCGGACGCGGAATCGTGCATCGCCGCATTCGCGGTGGCGCGCGTCGCCAAGGCCTGCTTCAGCGCCGCGCCAAGGACGGGGTCCTTCGCATAGAGCATGCCGATCCGCGCCAGAAGGTCGTCATCGGGCGCTTGCATGCGCGAGGGCATCCAGCTGGTAACGTGCGAGGAGCCGTCAAGCAGCAGCGGCGGCGAGGATGCCACCGCCAGCGCGCCATTGCCGGTGTCGAGGGCAAGAGGCGCCAGGGCGCGATTGAGCCAGCCGTCGTGCAGGTGGTGGGGCGCCGTGCCGCCGGTCTCCAGCACATTCTGTGCGTCGAAATGGGATCGATCGCGATAGGGCGTGGCGACATTGTGGAAAATCGCCAGCTCCTTGTCGTGCCACATCTCGGAAAGATTGTGCAGCGAGGGATGCAGACCGAAGAGACCGTCCAGATCGATGGGCGCGCCGGGACCACTTTGCGGCAACGCGAGCGAACCGCGCAGGCTCGCATAATCCGGATCGCCATGGGCGGGCACCGCGGCGAGCCCATCCAGCGCGCCCCGCAAGATGACGACGATGAAACGCTTGTCGTCGGGCAGGGCCGCGAAAGCGAGCCGCGCATGGGTGCCGGAAAACGCAAGCGCGCCGCAGGCGATGCCGGCATTGAGGAAGGTTCGGCGGTTCAGCATGGTGTCTATCTCCGCTGGAATTCGGGGCTGGCGAAGAGAAGCGCAAGGCCCTGTGCGGGGCTCGCGGCGCGCGCGATTCCGATTCGCGTTTCGGGATTCAGAAGCGGGCCCAGTGCCGAATCGGCCAGCATGACGGGATCCGATTGGCCCCCGAGTCTTTGTGCCGCCGTGTTCGCCCATTCCACGCGCTGAAGCACCGCATCCGATCCCGTCCAGGAATCGGTCACGTCGGGCCAGCCCTGCGGACTGGGCGCTGCGAATGGCATCTCGCCCATGGCGCGCGCCGATTGCATGAAGGGCCCTACGGTTTTCTCATCGAGCGCAGCGAGCGTATCGCCACCTGCGATGCGCATCGCAGCCGTCACATATTCAACAGGCGAGCGGAATTTCGCGGGTTCCGGCCGCCACGCCGCGGGATCATCGATGATGACTTCATAGACCTTCATCAGGTCGCCGCCGGACTCACGGAAGGCGCTCTCGATACGTTTGACGGAAGCCTCGGGCGGATTGTCGGCGATGAAATGGGTGGCGAGCTTGGTGGCGATATGGCGCGCGGTCGCGCGATGTTGCGCCAGATCGGTGAGCGCCTGCACGCCGCCGCGATAGCCCTCTTGGTAGCTGCGCCCGAGCAGGGTCTTCGCGCCGGGTTCATGGCGCGGCGGATAGAAGCGAAAGCCGTTTTCAGCCTCGCCCCCCATGGCCGTATTGACCATCCGCGCAACCGGGCCCGCGGGGCCCGCGGGGCCTGCGAGGCCTGCGAGGCCGGGACCGCGGTCGACACTCCAGCCGGTGAGGAGATTGGCCAGCGCGATGACATCGTCCTGGGTGTAGCCGCCCTCGACACCCAGCGTGTGCAGCTCCAGGATTTCGCGCCCCAGATTTTCGTTGCGTCCTTTGCCGCTACGCTGACCTGCGAGAGAGTCTGGGCCGATGGATTGGGCATTGTCGAGATAAAGCTGCATCGCCGGATGGCGTTCGGCCGCGAGCACCATGTCGGAGAAGCGTCCCGTGACATGCGGGCGAATAGCTTCGCGTTCGAAGGCACCCACGAACAGAGCGCATTGCGGCTTCTGCGTGGAAACGGCGAAATGATTGCTCCAGAATCGCACCAGTCTTTCGTGCAACGGCGCCTCGGTCTCGAAGCCGACAAGGAAACGCGCCGCCATCTCGCGCAAATAGGTCTGGCGAGCCTGCATCAGGAAACTCTTCAGCGCGTCCTTATCCTTCGCGCGGCGCAACAGCTGCTGTTTCACAAGCTGGGCGGCAAGTTCGCTGGTCGAGGAGAGATTGGCAAAACGCGCCGAGTCTTGCCCGCGCGCAAGTTGGTTCAGCAGCCAGGCTTTGGGATTGTCATTCGCTTCGTCGATCTCGCCGGGCTTGGCGCCCAATCCAAACCGGTTCGCCGCAAGGGCGCCTTCGAGCGACATCCAAACCTCCGCGTTGCTTTACGCGCAATTCCATCATGGACCGATTTTGCAATTTTGCAGAGGTCAAGATGAACGGTGGTTGAACAGACGCATGACGATGACGTAATGCGCAGCGCACTTTCACGCTTTGTTCTTATGAACTATCGGTAACGC
The DNA here is from genome assembly GCA_034665805.1 of Alphaproteobacteria bacterium. GTDB lineage: Bacteria > Pseudomonadota > Alphaproteobacteria > Micropepsales > Micropepsaceae > CAIYRG01. The sequence continues at coordinate 13,305 of JAXDMY010000017.1, read as the reverse complement.
GCTGCGTGGCGGATCATCATCAACCGTTTGATCCGTGTAAGGAGGTATCGACCAACGGACTCGAGCGCCTATTTTTGCGCGGTCTTGGACGCGGCGCCCTGTTTCTTGAATTCCGCCATGAAGGCCTGCAGCGTGTCGACCGCGGCGACTTGCTTGACGAGGTCGCGGAACTCGCCCCCCTGACGGTCGATGGGCGCGGTCACGATGGCAAACGCCTTGGCATCGGGGCTTGCTTGCATCTTCGCGGCGTAATGCTCGCGCAAGCGATTGAGCGCGGACTGATCATTGCCCAGCGAATAGGCGACGGCGGCGCGCATGATCTGGCCGCGCTCTTCGTCGTTGAGCGGTCCACTGGCATTCCAGCGGTCGCCGACCACCTCTTCCGCCTTTGCGCCCGCGCTGGTCCAATTGCCCGAGTCCCAGGCCATATCGGCGCGCAAGCGTTTGGCTTGGGGCGTATCGTCGTCGGCGACCAGATCGATGGCGGCATCGAATTGTTTCATGCCGGCGAGCGCCCGCGCTTCGAGAAGGCGGCGCTCCTCATTGAGGTCGTCGGGAAGCCGGGTCTGGCGCGTGTCGTTGATGGTGGCGAGCGCTTCCTTGGGCTTGTGATCGAGAAGGTAGATCATTGCCAGCTTGGTCGCGACCGAGGCGCGCGCGACGCCTTCCAGGCGCTCTTTGACCTGATGATCCAGAAGCTGTTCCGCCGGCGCCAAAAGATCGATCGCGACCAGGCGATCGGTCAAACGGCGGATCATCTCGTCGCCGTCGCGGCCAATGGGGGTGAGATCGATGAAATCGTAGAATAGAGCCAACGCGTCGATGGGACGCATGGCATCGGCTTTGTCGCCGAGGAAGAGATCGTTGAAGGCCCGGCGCATGTCGTCCTGGGCGCTGCGCGCGAGCTCCGCCTTGGGGAAGTTGAGCGAGGCAACGGAGAGCACGGTAAAACCTCCGCGCCAATTTCCTTGCGCGAAATAGAGGCTGCCCAATTTGCGCAGGATTTTCAGTTCCAGATCATCGCCGCGCCAGCGATAGCGCAATTGCTCGTACGTCTTGATCGCTTCGTCGGGCTTGATCTTCTTGGCGGCAAGCTCGATCTCCACCCGCGCATAGGTTGCCTTTACCGCGACCGGCGCATAGTCGGTTTGCTCGAGCCTGCGCAGCCGCGAGATCGCTTCATTCATATGGGATTGCGCCGCGAGAAGTTCGGCCTCGTAGAGCCGCGCTTCAACGGCTTGGCGCGGGGTCAGCTGTGGCGTGAGTTGGTCCAGCGCGTCATTGGCGCTGGCGAGGTCGCCCTGTGCAAGGCCGGTTTCGGCGCGGGCAAGGCGCGCCTGCGTCTGCCATTCTTCCGGATAAGACCGCAGGACGCTTTGCGACACCGCCAGATCGTGACGCGCATTCGCGAAATCGCCGAGCTTGGCCTCCGCCATGCCGCGCCAGAGCGCGGCATGCGGGTCGGCCGTCAGCTTGTCCTCCGAGAGCGAGACCCGCGCATCGCCATAGCGCCCCATCATATATTGCGCCGCGCCTTTCATTGCCGAGAGACCCGGATCACTGGCAAGCTTGGAGTCGGCAGCCTGGATCAGCTGAATTTCCCCCAGCGCTTCGGGGGCGAATCTGTGCGCGAGCAGATAACGCGCGAGCCTGAGCCGCGCCTCGTTGCCTTCGCTTTCGGGAAGGCGCGCCACCGCGCCTCGAAAATTGCGGACGGCGACGATGACATTCTCGCTGTCGGCCTGGCCCCATTGGGAGAAGTCGACGAAGGCGGGACCCTGTTTGCTCGTCAGCAGCTGCACGACGGGCTCGGTGTTGGCGCCCGAGGCCGATGACAACGCCAGGCCCTTGGGACGCGACACGGTCACGATCTCGCTCTGGACCTGCGCGCCGAGATCATCCGCAAACGGAACAATCGCGATACCGGCGGAGGTGGCGAGCGCCTCCATTTCGACGAAGCGCTTGGGCGTCAGCACGGCTTTTCCGGGACGCGCCGGCACCACGAAGAGATGATCCCCGGCGTCGGTATCGGCAATTTGCAGGACATGAATGGCGCCTGGCAAAGGCGTTGTCAGGGTGGTCTGGCCGTCGGCGCCTTGCCGCGTGAAGGCTACCGCATCGGGTGGGGTGGTCCCCGTCGACGTGAGTGTGACGTTCAGCGCAGATTCGCTCTCAGCCACCAAAGAGAGCAGGGGTGTCTTGAGTACGATTTTCAGCACCGTGGCGCCGAAGGATTGGTTGGCCTCGGCCTTGCGGATGAGATTGGTCAGCGGCGCCAACAGGCTGGCCGCATCGACCGGCGGATGACCTTCCAGCACAATCCACAGGGTCTCCCCGCGCATGAAGACGGCGGCAGGACGGCCATGGGCTGCGGGAAAATGCAGGACCGCGCCGTCGCGGGTGAGTTCGGCGCTCGGGTTGGGAATTTCGGCCAGGGTCGGCGCCGGGGTGGGGGCCTTCGCCGCCGCTGCAGGTGTTGGGGGCACCGCAGGGAGCGCCGCAGGTTTCAACGCCGCCGCGGCATCCGAACCCTTGGGCGGCGGAGGGGGCAGCGCCGTTATGGCCGGCTTGACGGTCGTGCCGCCTGGTGGCGCATAGGCCGATGCGTCGGTCTTGGGCGCCAGCACGTCGACGACGATCTTGGAGCCGTCGCGGAAATCATGGAAAGAGGATTCCGCATCGGTCTCGAATTCGACGACGGTCGCGGTGTCGTCCAAATGCCAGCCGGCGCTCTTCACCCAAGCGGGCTTGCGACTATCCATGACCGAGAAATCGGGTCTGGCGGCTGTCTCAAAACGCAGCTGGATGCGGCCCTGACCGGGATAGGCGGTGTAGGCGACGATCGTCGGCCAATCGAAAACGAGGCGCGTGAAATTGGAATATTCCCCGATCCGAAGTTTGATAACCGGCAATTTGGTCAGATCGGGCACCACCTTTCCCTTCACCGCGGGTGGTGGGGGCGGCGGAAGATCCGGCGGCACGCCTTTGAAACTTTCGGGAACCAGATCGATGGCCGTCTGGTTCATTTGCGTGGAATTGTGCAGCGAGACCGGTTTTCTCAGAGCAAAGCGGTAGGTGAGGCCGTCCGGATCGCGACGCCCGCCGCTGACATAGGTCCCCAGACTTTCGGTGAAGGTGTCGATGCTGGCGGTGATCGGGCGGCCGAGGCGTATGGTCACAACGCCGTCCGCGACGGTCGCCGCGACGGGCGCCGGAGTCGCGAAAGTAAACAGAATGCGTGCATAGCCTTGCGCGGTATCGACGGTCGCGCTGTCCGCTTTCGAACCGGTGCTGGCGGCGGGCGCGGTCTGTGCGTGCAAAGGCCCTGCCGCAAGCACACTGACGGCAAAGACGAAAGCCACATGCAAGCCGGCCCGCATCGCGCGTTAGCCTTTGGGCAGCGGCGCGGCTGCGGGTTTGCCAGGCGCGGCAGCACCCGATTGCTTGGCTGCTGCCGCTGGGGCCGTAGCTGCACCCACGGGCGCCGCAGCGGCCGGGCCCGCAGGCTGAGTTGCCGGCGCTGACGCCGTAGGGGCCGTGAGCGCCGCCGGATCGGTGGGAGCCTTGTAGCGGTTGGCCAGCTCGACCGTGACCTTCTGGGCTACGTCCGAGGGAAGCGCTGCCAGGATGCCGGCCATGACGTCGGCCTTCATTCGGCCCGCGACGCCGATACGGACAGAATCGTCGAGAGCAGCAAAGATCCGCGCCGCGTCTTTGGGCTTCATCGCGGTATAGATCTTCACCAGCCCGTCGAGTTGCTCGATCTCCTTGGCATCGCGCTGTCCCAGCATCGCCTCGATGCGGCTCTGCAGCGTTTTCAATTGGGTGATCTTGTCGTCGACTCGCTTTTCCGTGGCGGCAATGATGTTGGCGCGCAGATCGAGCTCACGTGTGCGCTGTTCCAACGCATCGCGCCGGTCGGCGAGGCTGGTCAGCACATCCATTTCGGCCGAACTGACATTGGCGACGAGGTCGGAGGTCAATTCACCCGCCGGCTTGGCCGGGTCGGTCGGTGCAGCGGGCTTCACGGGCCGCGGAAGGGCCGCATTGATCGCGGCAAGGGGATCGGGAAGCGCGCCAGGCTTGTCCGCGGGCAGGCTCGTAGCGGGGGTTGGCTTCGCCGGAGCTGCCGCGGCAGGTGGTGTCGCCGGCGCATTCGTCGCGGCATTTGCGGTTAGGGCGATACCGCCCACTTTCAGGGCGAACAGAATGGCGCCGGTTCCGATCACGGCGCGAAGCAGCCCCACATCGGAACTCTTCACCCGCGTCGATTTCCTGGAAATCTTCATCGCAGTCCTTTCAGCGCACGGCGCGGAATTTCTCGGCGAGAGCGGGTTGTGTTCGGGGCGTGGAATGGGCAGCGTTGCCGGCGCGGGCGCTTTCGATGCGCGCGGCGATGCGCTCGCCGGACGAGGTCAGAAGCGACAATTCGTCGGCGAGGCCGCGCGCCGAGGAAACTTTGCGTCCCAGGGATTCATCTGCGTCGTGCGCGGCGGCGCGCAATCCGGTCAGGCTCGCCTGTGCCGCGGTTACCGCGGCATTGAGCGCGCGCACGGCGCCTGAAAGGCTCTCTTGGTCGCCGCGTAAGTGACGCAAGCGGCGGTCGAGTCTGATGCAGTAGACAAGCGTCGCGGCGAGAAGGGCGGCGAGCGTCACTTCGACAATCAGCGAAACAGGAAGCATAGCGATCATGGCGGCTCTCAAAAAATATTCGTGCTGTCGGCGCGTTTTATGGCGCCTTCGATGCGTACAGCGACCGATGAGCCCATGCGTCCCATGCGGCCTTTGAGCAGCGGCACGCCGCCGCAACGCAGCTCGATCGGGGATTCGGGACCCGCGTTCAGCATGATGGTCTGGCCGACTTCCAGCTTCATGATGCGGTTGAGCGGCATAAGCTGTTCGTCGAGGATGGCGTCAATCTCGACGCGCGTAGACCACAGCTCGGTTGCAAGATGGCTTTCCCAGATGGAATCGCGGCCGAATTTCTCGCCCATGAATTGCTGCAGCAGCAGCTTGCGGATGGGTTCGAGCGTGGCATAGGGCAGCATCAGTTCGATGCGCCCGCCGCGATCCTCCATATCGATGCGAAGCTTGACCAGGATGGCGGCGTTCGCCGGACGCGCGATCGCCGCGAAGCGCGGGTTCGTTTCCAAGCGGTCCAGCGCAAAACTGACGGGGGCCAAAGGCTCGAAGGCCTGGCACATGTCGTTCATGATCACCTCGATCATGCGCTGCACCAGCGTGCGCTCGATGGTGGTGTAGGGCCGGCCCTCGATACGCATGGCCGCGGTGCCCCGCCGTCCGCCCAACAGCACGTCCACTATGGAATAGATGAGGTTGGAATCCACGGTGAAGAGTCCGTAATTGTCCAGTTCCTCGGCGCGAAAGACCGCAAGGATGGCGGGCAACGGAATCGAATTCAGATAGTCACCGAAACGGATCGACGTGATGTTGTCTAGGCTGACCTCGACATTGTCCGAGGTGAAATTGCGCAACGATGTCGTCATCAGCCGGACCAGGCGGTCGAAGACGATCTCGAGCATCGGCAGGCGCTCATAGGACACCAGCGCCGAATTGATGATCGCACGAATGCCCGATTTGTCCTGGGTCTCGTTTTCGCCGACGTCGAAGCCCAAAAGGGAATCGATCTCGTCTTGATTGAGGATGCGCTCTGTTGCCGCCCCTTTGGCGCTGTCGGCCCCGGCGCCCATGGCTTCCCACTCAGCGCCAACGGCGCCCGCCGCGGCCTCTGGCGCGGGTTCGCCCCCAGTCGTTGCGCCCGGTTCTTCAGGATCGGCCATTTTGGTTCGCTTTCGTCACTGTATGATCATTTCTTTGAGCAGCACGTCGTGCACCGGCGTTGGTGCAACGGCGAGGTTCACGCGGCGCAAAAGTTCTTCCTTGAGCCGCATCACACCGGCCGAGCCGCGAATGTCCTCGACGCGCAACTCGCGCAAGTAAGTCTGAAACTGGTCGATGATGCGGGGCAGTACCGGTTCGATGGCGGTTTTGGCTTCGGCCTTGTCGAGTTCGAGCGAGACCGAAAGCTTGAGAAAAGCCGGCGCAGAATCCGGCGTCTGAATGTTCACGATGATATCGGGAATATCGAAGAAGACGGCCGTCGCGGCCGGCAGATTTACCGTTTGGGTCTGCACGCTCGCCAGGGCCGCTTCATCGGGAGTTTTCGGCTTCGGGGCGAGAAAATAATAGGCCGCGCCGCCGCCTCCGAGCACCACGAGCAAACCGCCAACGGCAATGAGCTGGAGTTTGAGCGGCAGCTTGAGAATTTTCAGGGGATTGGCGTAACCGAGGATCGTGAGGACTGGGCCCAGGATGCGGCCGACGATTCCGCTTTTCTTTTTTGGCGGCGCCGGCCCGGCTTCGCCTTCGCGAGCCTCCTCGTCCTCTTCGGGCGGAGCCGCCGCCTTATCCTTCTTCGCCATCGATGCCTCGGCAGGTCGTGAAGAAAACCCAAGTCGGAACTTAGGGTCTGTTGGTTAAGGACTGGTTCCGCCTTAGGAAAAATTTGCCGCCCTTCTTAGGCTTTGTGCCGGGCGAGCCTTGCCGAGCGGGTTTCCGGCGAGCCGGGAAACCCGACGAATCCCTGCCTTTCGCGATGGCATGACGCGTGCACTTCGGTCCAGGCGAAGGATCAAGGAGCGCCTCAGAAGGGGCGAGGTTTCGTGGAAAACAGTTTTCTCGTCGGTCTATCCCAACAGATGGCGACCAACCGCGCCATGGAAGTGATCGCGAACAATCTCGCGAATCTGTCCACGCCCGCCTTCAAGCGCGAGGCGATCGAGTTTCAGCAATTCATGGTTTCGGTTCCTGCGACGGAGACGGAGGGTGGCGACACCGTCAATGTCTCTTTCGTGCTGGATCGCGGGGTGACGCGCGATTTGTCCGATGGCCGCATGGACCAGACAGGCAACACGTTAGACCTTGCCATCACCGGTGCCGGCTATTTCGTGGTGCAAACCCCCAATGGCGAACGCTACACGCGCAACGGCCATTTCAAGCTTGACGATCAGGGCAATCTGGTCACCGAGGACGGCTTCCAAGTGCAGAGCGACGGCGGCGCCATCACGCTTCAGCCGCAGGACGGCGATCTTCAGGTCGCGGGCGACGGCACGGTCAGCACCAGACTCCAACTTCTGGGAAAGCTGCGCGTCGTCGGCTTTGCCAATGAGCGGACCCTGAAGAAGGTGGGTGGAGGTCTCTACGACGCGGCAGGGCAGACCGCGCAAGCGTCCACCACGGCGCGCGTGCACCAGGGTTTGGTCGAGCGATCCAACGTCGAACCGGTGATCGAGATCACCCACATGATCGAAGTCCTGCGTGCCTACCAGATGAGTTCGGATCTCACGAAATCCGGAGAAGATTTGCTGAAACAGGCGATCGAAAAACTCGGCGCCGTGCCGGCGGCTTAGGGGAGTGTGAATCATGCGGGCTATGAGCATTGCGGCGACCGGCATGCTGGCGCAGCAGAACAATGTCGAAGTGATCGCGAACAACCTCGCGAATATGAACACCACCGCCTACAAGATGCAGCGGGCGGAGTTCCAGGATCTGCTTTATCAGAACATCGAACGGCCCGGCTCTGCCTCGGCCGATACGGGCGCGGTGTTGCCGGCCGGGATTCAGATCGGCGTCGGCGTGCGCACCGCGGCGACCTACCGGATCACGGGCCAGGGCAATATCGCGACGACCGGCAATCCTTACGACCTCGCGGTCAATGGCAAGGGCTATTTTCACATCCAGATGCCGGACGGCACCGACGCCTACACCCGCGATGGCGCCTTTACCCTCTCGCCCGACGGTCAGATGGTCACCAGCAAGGGTTATGTGGTGGCGCCAGGTCTTTCCATTCCACAAGACGCGCTTTCGGTCACGGTGAATGCCGTGGGCCAAGTGCAGGTGATGGTCGCCGGCCAAAGCTCTCCGCAAACCATAGGCCAGCTCGAGCTCGCGCGGTTTCCCAATGAGGGCGGCTTGCAGGCCATGGGCGAAAATCTTTTCACCGAGACCGCTGGGTCAGGCGCGGTGTTGACGGGGCTTCCCGGTTCTCCTGGATTTGGCACGTTGCAACAGGGTTATCTCGAAACCTCGAACGTCAATGCGGTGCAGGAAATCACCGATCTCATCACCGCCCAGCGCGCCTATGAGATGAACTCCAAGGTCATCTCGGCCGCGGATCAGATGGAACAAATCACCTCCAAGATGAGTTGACACCATGAACATCCGCTTCGCACTTGCCATTGCCTTCTGCGTCGTCGCGTTCAGCGCTTTCGCGCAAGAACCCGCCGGTCAGACGGATGTCGTCGTTCCCACTCACGATATTGCGCGCGGCGCCGTGCTCATAGAGGGCGATCTGACAACAAAGAGTATCGCCGTTATGCGGGTGAGTGACGGTATCCTCCGTAACGCTTCCGATGTGGCCGGCAGGGAAGCCAAGCGTGCTCTGCGCGCCGGCGAATTCCTGCGCAACAGCGATCTCAAACGCCCGACTCTGGTCGCCAAAGGCGCCAATGTGACAATGATCTTCGAGTCTCCGGGCATTCATTTGACGGCGGTCGGCCGCGCCCTCGCGGAGGGTGGCGACGGCGACACCATCGCAGTGCTCAATCCCACGTCTTATCGCCAGGTCGGTGCGGTTGTGACGGGGCCCGGCACGGTGCGCGTCGGCTCGGCGACTATGGCCCCCGCGACGATGAGCACAAAATCTCCCAAGACAGTGGCCGCCGCGCGGCAATGACATAAAGGATATTTCATGACTCGCTCGTCCCACCGTTTCACCGCCCTGTGCGTCGTGCTCGCGTCAGGTTTGGCGTTGGCCGCCTGCGCCAGCACTGTCGACAAGATCAAGCAAATCGGCCAGGCGCCTTCGCTCAGTCCGATCTCGGTGCCGACGGGAATCGTCGGCGGCGCGCCGGTGCTGGTGCCCCAACCCCTTGCGGATCTCCAAGCCCCGCAGGCGAACTCGCTCTGGCGCACGGGCTCGCGCAGCTTCTTCCGCGACCCCAGAGCCCAGAAGGTTGGCGATCTCATCACGGTGGAAATCGACATCGGCGACAAGGCCAAAATCGCCAACACCACCACACGGACGACGACGGCATCGGAGAAGGCCAACGCTGCCAATCTCTTCGGCCTCGAAAGCCGGCTGAAGGGCATCCTTCCGGATAAGGTCGATCCCACGAACCTGGTGAATCTTGGCTCCGATTCCAACAATACGGGCACCGGCACGGTGGACCGCTCGGAGTCGATTACTCTGACGGTGGCCGCCGTGGTGAGTCAGGTTCTCCCCAACGGCAATCTGGTGATCCAGGGTCAGCAGGAAGTTCGCGTCAACAACGAGGTGCGCGTGCTCCAGGTCTCGGGTATCGTGCGTCCGGAAGACATCTCCAACGCCAACACCATCAAACACACGCAAATTGCCGAAGCGCGGATTTCCTATGGCGGCCGCGGCCAGATCACCGACGTGCAACAGCCGCGCTACGGTCAGCAATTCTTCGATATTATCTGGCCGTTCTGAAAAAGGCGGGTCAGTCGTCCCGATAGACGCGTTCGCGCCGCTCGTGGCGTTCCTGCGCCTCGACGGAGAGCGTGGCGATGGGACGCGCATCCAGCCGCTTCAAGGAAATCGGCTCGCCGGTTTCCTCGCAGAAGCCGTATGAACCGTCTTCCAGCCGTCGCAGCGCCGAATCGATCTTGGAGATCAGCTTGCGCTGGCGGTCGCGCGTGCGCAGCTCGAGCTGGCGTTCCGCTTCGGTGGTGGCGCGATCGGCGAGATCGGCATTCGGCGTCGGTTCGGATTGGAGATTCTGGATGGTCTCTCTGCTCTCGCGCAGGATGTCTTCTTTCCATGCCACAAGCTTGCGGCGAAAATATTCGCGCTGCCGCTCGTTCATGAAGGGTTCTTCATCCAACGGGCGGTAGCCGTGCGGCAAGTCGGTCGCCATGCATACTCCTTGTAAACGCGCGTGCCTTGCGCCGGCGGCGCGGTTATAGCGGCGGCCCGGTTCGCGGGCAAATAGAAAGAAAGTGTTGCAGATTAGTGACTTAAACCCGCGGCCGCTCGGCTTGCTCGAGCTTTGCCAACTCGACGCGGGCGCGCAGATCGATCTCGTCCAGCACGATCTGGAGTTTCGGCTCGGCGAAGCTTTCCCGGCGCTTGGCGATGGCCATGGCCAAGCGGCTGAGCGTAGCGCGCGGAATCCCGCCCGCCAGAAGCCCGTCCCGGAGTTCGTCAAGGAGCGTCAAAAGCTGTTCGCCATGATTAACGCCGCGGGTTCGGCTGTCGGGGGAATCTTCAATGCCCTGAAGGGCGAGGATGGTATCGACCGCGGCGATCGGGCCGCTTCCGGTCAAGGCCGCGGCCGTCTTGGCGTCCGCTATCTCTTCGGCAAATAGACTTTTGCCCTCGGTCCCGGCCGAACGCCCCGTGCGCTTCACGGATGAGGATTCGACTCTGCGGGTAGGCTTGATTTCCAAAACACGACGCCTTTGTCCGGATCGCCTAACTTCTCGCGTTACGCTTAACAAGTTCCTAAACGTATTTCCTTAAGTGCTCGGGCCCCGGTGGTAGGGATGGCCGGAGAGAATCGCCAAGGCGCGATAGATCTGCTCGGCCAGCATGGCGCGCACCATCAGATGGGGCCAGGTCTGGGGGCCGAAGGCGAGGCGCTCTTGCGCCGATTCCTTGAGATGAGCCGCCAGACCATCCGGCCCTCCAATCAGGAACACGAGATCACGGCAGCCGCGGTCTCGCAGTCTCGCCAAGTGGCTGGCGAAAGCTTCACTGGAAAGCGCCCGCCCCCCTTCATCCAGCGCTATGCGATGGGAAGGCGCCGGCAGACGGCGCGCGAGCTTGGCAGCCTCCTCCTCCATACGCGTTGGCGCCGAAGGCTTTCGCGAAACATCGGCGATCACGAAATCGAGCTTTGAAATGCCCAGCTTGGGCCCGAGAGCCGCCGCGCGCTCCCAGAAAAGATCGCACAAACCCTGCTCCGCTGCGCCCCGGCCACGCCCCACCGCCGCGACGGTGATGCGCATGACTTAAGCGTTGGATCCGGCGTGCTCGGCTCTGCGGCGATGGCTCACTTCGTCCACCGACCACATGCCTTCGAGATCGTAATAGGCCCGCACTTCGCTGCGGAAAATATGCACCACCACGTCGCCGGCATCGATCAGCACCCAGTCGCCCTGCGGCAGGCCTTCGATATGCGCGGTGCCATAACCCCATTCCTTCATCCGCCGGGCCAAATTCTCCGCCAAAGAGGCGACATGGCGAGCCGAGCGCCCGGTCGCGACCACCAGCGCATCGGTGAGCGAAGACCGGCCCAAGAGGTCGATCGTCACCAGATCTTCGGCCTTGTCGTCATCGAGTGAGGTTTGGATGCGGTCGAGCAAACTGCGCTCGGGGGACATATCGCTCGGGGGAGAACTCAGCTTTACGCTCGGCTTGCGGTTCAGGGTCGGCTCCTTGGTTAAGAGGTCCGGCTCGGCCGAGGTTTAGAGCGCGGAACGTTTTTGCCAGGTTCCCATCTCTGCCGCAGCTGAGCCACTCCTCGTTCACGGATATCATCCAACAACGACAAACTACCACAGATGAGTCAGTTTCGCGAGGCGCGGTTTTTGCGCAAATGTGTCGCGCTTGATGGGTTGCGGCGGCGGACATCGATCATCGTCCAGGCCGGCGGCGACATCACGGCAATGTGACGGTTTGGCGGCACATGGGCGGACCTAAAGCGGGTCGCAGCCTTGGAGGAAAGGGCGGCCAGGGCGGTCCCGGGCCGGGCGATGACCGTTACGGGCAGGATCGCGAAAATCTCCTGCCAATTCCGCCAGCGCGGGATTTGCAAGAGATTGTCGCTGCCCATCAACCAGACCAAACGCAGTTGCGGAAACCGCCGCTTCAGGGCGCGCAGCGTGTCGATGGTAAATCGCGTCCCGAGTCGGCTTTCGATATCGGTGACGATGATTCGCGGATGGTGGTTGAAATGTTGGGCCGCCTGCAGCCGGTCGCCGAAGCTCGCCATGCCGCGCGTGTCTTTGAGCGGGTTCTGCGGACTGACCAGCCACCAGACATAGTCGAGCCCGAGCTGCTTCAGGGCGAGTTCGCTCGCGTGCCTGTGACCCTCGTGTGCGGGATTGAAGGAGCCGCCCAACAGCCCGATCCGCAACCCGTTCTCGACCGGCCCCGGCGGGGCAATCCAATCGCTCTTTGTACGGACATTCTTCACGTGCGGGCCCCGCCTCCGCGGGAGGGTGGAGGAACGGGTGAGCGCTTACGGCCGCGTCTGGCCGCTGCCGCGAACGACATATTTGAAAATCGTGAGCTGCTCGACGCCGACGGGGCCGCGCGCATGTAGCTTGCCGGTGCCGATGCCGATCTCCGCGCCCATGCCGAACTCTCCACCATCGGCGAATTGCGTGGAAGCATTGTGCATGACAATCGCCGAATCGAGCGCGGAGAGGAACCGCTGCGCGGCGCCTGGGTCATCGGTAACGATAGAATCGGTGTGCTGCGAGCCATAAGCCGCGATGTGGCGGATTGCTTCCTCCACACCGGCGACGGCGCGCACCGCGACAATGGCGTCGAGATATTCGGTGCGCCAATCCTCCTCGGTGGCGGTCTTGGCGGCGGGGTACCCGGCGCGTACCGCATCATCGCCCCTGATCTCGCAGCCCGCTTTGGCGAGGTCGTCCAGGATCGGGTTCAGATGCGTTGCCAAGATGCCCTTGTCGATCAGCACCGTCTCGGTCGCGCCGCAGACGCCCGTGCGCCGCATCTTTCCGTTCAGCACCAAGGCGCGCGCCATGGCGAGATCGGCCTTCTCGTGCACATAGGTGTGGCAGATGCCTTCGAGATGGGCGAGCACGGGAACACGGGCTTCCGCCTGCACCCGCGCCACGAGACTCTTGCCGCCGCGCGGCACGATCATGTCGATGGTGCCGTTCAACCCCGCAAGCATATGCCCGACGCCGGCGCGATCTTTGGTCGGCACAAGCTGGATGGCGGCCGCAGGCAAGCCGGCGGCCTCAAGCCCTTCCACCAGCGCTGCGTGGATCGCGCGGCTGGAATGGACCGATTCCGAACCGCCGCGCAGGATGACGACATTGCCCGATTTGAGGCACAGCGCGCCGGCGTCGGCGGTGACGTTGGGGCGGCTCTCATAGATGATGCCGATCACGCCGATTGGTGTTGAAACACGGGATATGTCCAGACCGTTCGGCCTTTGCCAGCGCGCGAGCTCCCGTCCGACCGGATCGGGAAGACTCGCCACATCGGCGACGGCTTGAGCG
>JAXDMY010000016.1:0-25620 GCA_034665805.1 Alphaproteobacteria bacterium | reverse complement strand
CGACGACCAACACCGTCACCGTCGCATCCGTGTCTGCCGAAATAGCAGGCGGCAAATCAGGTAACTTCGTTCCGCTCGATCAGGTGAGCTATGCCGAGCTCACGCAGGCGATGGCGAGCTTCGGAATCGCCGTGCGCGGCTTGAGGTACGATCCCGGTACGAGGACTGTTGCGATCACCGGCGACGCCCAACATGTTCAGGAAATCGTCGATCTGATCAAGACGTTGGAAACGTCGCACCTCAAGCAGCGCGAACGGCTTGGTGCCGAGAGAACACGCGAGCTGCAGCTCAAGAGAGCGGAGCTGACGCAACAGGCCTATGACGAACTCAAGGATTTTCAGGTCAAAGTGATTCCACTGCGCTTCACCGATGTCGGACCCACGACCAAGCAATTTCAAGGCCGTACGGTTACGATTCCGGGAATCGCCGATACGCTGACCTCGATCCTTGGCCTTGGACCGCCGCCTGCTCCCGCTGCGCTTGCCCCTCCAGCGGCTGACCAGGGTGGTGTCCCGCCGGACGTCACCCTTCTGGGCCAAGCCTCGCAGCTCGGTCATCCCCGCATCTCCATCGACCAGCGCACGAATTCGGTCGTCGTGCAGGGACCACCGGAAGCCATCGGCGCGATTGAGAAGATCATCCGCGAGCTGGACCGTCCCCTGCAGATGGTTCAGATCGAAGTCACCATCGCTCAGGCCGATTTGGGTGTGGCGCGTCAGCTCGGAATCGAGTGGCGTGGCACGGCGCTCAACGCCAATGGCACGCCACTCTCCGGCGCGATAGATAGCGGAACGAGCGGACCACAGATTACCAACACAACACCTGGACCGGGTTTCAGCACATCGGGCCTCGATGCGTTGAGTCTGCTTCCCTTAGCGAGCGCCCCCGGTCAAACCACCGCGGCCTTCGTCGTTAAGGGCGCCGAAACCGCATTGCAGGCGCAACTCCAGGCTTTGGCCTCGAAAGATCGAGCGCGCATTCTTTCGGCGCCTCGCCTGGTCACCCTCGACAATATGACGGCGCGCATCACGCGCAGCCAAAACATCTATGTTCAAGTCGACACGCGAGGTCCACAGGGCGGCGGCCTGGGTGGCGTGGGCCTGCAAGAGATCCAGACCGGCCTGACCCTCGAAATCACCCCATCGATCGTACCGGCCGAAACCGATCGCAGCGAAGCGCTCGTTCGCCTCAATCTGAGAGCCGAGAATTCTACGCCTGGCGCGGGCATCTTCGGGCAGATCGACGTCAAATCGCAGGAAGTGCAGACCAACGTGCTGGTACCCGATGGCGCCACCTACGTCATTGGCGGGCTGTTCGACGACAGTTCAATCACCAAGGAATCCGGTATCCCGGGTTTGAAGGACATCCCGATTCTGGGCGCTCTGTTTCGCAATACGACCAATTCGAAGAGCCTGGGCGAAACGATCTTCTTCATCACGCCACACCTCGTCGATGAGCGCAGCGTGTTGCAGGACGACATCGCGGTGAAGGTAGGCTCCGAAGATTATGTCCGTCGCGAAAGGCGCGCGTTGACGAACGAAGTCAATGATGCGGCCGGTACGAACGTCCCGTTATCACCAAAATCTCTCTTAAGCACATTGGAGGAAGACGAATAAAATGACTGCGAAATCTTATGTTCAGGGTGCGGTGCTCAGCTTCATCATTGGCACCTCGATGATACTCGTTTTGGGTGGCGTTTTTGTCGATTCGCTTCGCGCGCGCATGATCTACGATCCCCGCGAACACGGTGTTGAAGACGCGATCCGCCAAGTGGCAGCGCGCGAGAAGATCGCTCATGCCGCCACGGGAAATTTTGTCGCGTTTTCCAACGCGAACCTGGAGCAAAACGGCTCCCTCCTCGGGCTCCCATGGAGCACATTTCCGGTAAACGACTTTTTCTTCGACGCTGTGGAGATCGGCTCCGGCAACATCAGGCTGCGCGCACTGCCACGTCCCGATTCGGTCGCTGCGCTGTCCGTCCGCGCCAAGCTCTATGTCGCCGAGGTTTCGCCCAAGGGTCAGGTGCTTCGTTCGGGTTGGTATCCTTCCGAGGAATAGGTTCGATATGCGTATCGCGAGTGTTGTCCTGACGGCGTATCTGACGATCTTCGGAGCGTGTGCATCGTACGCGGCGGTGCCGTCGGAGAACCTCGGTCTTGATTCCGCTCCAGTCGTCGCGCCGCAATGGCGCGCAGGCTCGACCTGGGAATATAGCGACGGCTATGGGCTACGGGTCGCATCGGCCACGGACAGTATGACCGTATTCCAACGGCTCGATGCGCCGGACCAGTGGTTCTCGATGCGTGGTTTTCTACGCCAGGACGCGGCCTCTGCCACGACCAAACGGCAGACAATCTATCGCACGGTGCCGCCGGCCGCTGGCGACGGTTTGGCCGCCGGAACGCCTTTGACGTTCCAGCGAGAATATCTCTCGAACAATCGGCTTATCGTCCATGCGAGCTCTTGGACCGTTGAGGGACGCCAGCGCATAACGGTGCCCGCGGGCACATTTGATTGTTGGGTGATTGTGTGGCGGGCAAGAAGCCTGAAAAGCAATTGGACCGGTTTCGAGCGCTGGTGGTATAGCCCCGAGGTGCAGCAATATGTCAGGCTTGAATACAAATATGGCGCCGGTGCGACGGCTTCGCGCGTGCTGATGCGTTACCACCTGGAAGAGTTAAGGGAAATGTCGCCGGCTGGCGTTGCTCCGACTGCGGCCAAATCCGAAAATTCCACTGAACACAATCAAGATGTCGTGCCAGAGGCGCCCGCGGCAAGCGCGATGAGACTCATTGCCACAAGAACAGCGACTCCGGTCAGGCCGCTACCGGTGCCTCTGACCGAGATGGCGATCACCGAACCGGCGCCGGAAAACCCGCCGATCCAGGTTGCGACCGCATTAGCAGACCAACCGGCCGCAATCCCCGTACCGAAGCCGAAGATCATCGCGTCGACCCAGACGGCAAAGGCCAAACGGCGCAGGACGAACAAAGGGCATTAGCCCTTCAACCGCTACAGGGGAAAGAAGATTCTCGTTCCCATAACACCCAGGTTCGGCACGAGGAACCCGCATAATCCGCCGAATGCAAGGAAGGGTCCGAAGGGGATCGGTGCGTCTTTGCCGATTCTACCCAGCAGCGCCAATGGCAACATCGCCATCGCACCTGCGGCGAAAGCGATGAAGAGCACCACCGGAATTGCTTCCATCCCTACCCATGCACCAATGGCAGCGGCCAATTTCACGTCGCCATAGCCCAGACCCTCGGTTCCGCGATAATACTGATAGCTCACTCGTATGAGCCACAGGACCCCGTATCCGACGACGGCTCCGAGGGCGGCATCGAATGTGCCGCGGGCGTACAGCACGTGATATGCGAAGCTCAGACAGAAGAGCGGCGCCAATATCGCATCGGGCAGAAGTTGCTCCTCAATATCGATCACGCAAAGCGCAATCAGGCCGGCGATGGTTGTCGCACCGAGAAACGCTTTGGGCGTAAGGCCGAACATGAAGGCGCAATAGGCAAAGGCGGCGGCCGTGAACAATTCGACTATAAGATAGTGGGCGCCATAGCTGGTGCGGCAAAACCTACAGCGGCCGTGAAGCAGGACATAGGACAGGATCGGAATATTGTCGCGCCGATTCAGATGACGCTCGCAGCTTGGACAATGCGAGGCTGGCCAAGCCAGACCCGAAACATACGCCGTTAAGGAGATGCGTTCACCGCCGGCCTCGATCAGACGAGGCACGCGATGGATAACGACGTTGAGAAAGCTTCCTGCAACCGCTCCCAAACAGCCGCCGAGAAAAGATGACAGTAGAACCGAAGCGAGGCCATTCATCTGACGGCTGCGGCCGGGCCCCCAGTTGTGGCCTCCTGCCGCAACCAATCGAGCAGTCGGTCCCGATAGCGTGCCGGATTGCTGATTGCGATGCCGCAGAAATGTTCGCCCGCGTGCATGATTTCGATCGGTAGAATGCCGAAATCCTCGATCCAGAGCTCGGCTTCGGTGCCCGCCGGCGGCGGGTCTTCCATGAAGACGAGTGCCCCCGAACCCGAAATGTCGGCGATTTGCACCGCAACGGCCGCGCCTTCATAGCGCAATTCGCCATGCAACTCGACTTCATAACGCCGGTCTTTGCGGCGATCGGAAGAATTGGCTCCCTGAGAATCAGGGGGAACGGATCCGCTCGACATGGGTTCGTCCTACGGTCGAGCCCTAAGGATGCGGGTTTGATGCTTAACGTCACGCTAATACACGGGGCCAGAGGCCGAAAAACCCTCATGCTGGGCCGGTTTTCGCGGGCTAGGATGCCGAATTTTGCCGGTAGAACCGGCTCACACTGTAATAGCCGGTGGGTCTTCCGTTGTTGTTGTTGCCGCTGATCGCGCCACAATTCGCATAAGCGGAAAGGAGACTTGTGCAAAAGCGCAGCCGGTAGGGGGTGAAGCGCTGCGCTACGCCCGAAAGCACATCAAGGGTGCTTACGCCGGTTGTCGGATAGGAACTCGTCATCATCAGATAACCGCTGAACAATTGACGCAAAGGATCATCATCGACGGCGGCGGTCAGATTGATCTTGATGGAATAAGCCGCGTTCTCGTCGGGATAGGTGAAGGTTCGGAATGCGGCGATCTCATCCAGATAAGATTGCAGCGCCGTGATCTTGTCGGTGTCCTTGATATTCTGGGCCGGTATGCAGCCGGCGCTGTCCGGACAAAGGCCGGCGTGCCGGGCGCGGCTGAGCGCATAGCGAAAATGGCCCATGGTTGCCCAATAGGCCCGAGATTCCGCGAGGCGGTTCTCGACCGCGGCCTGTTCCAGATAGACCGAGCGATTGATCAGCGCGCTCATCAGAAGCGTGCAGGTCAACCCGACCAACATTACCGGCACCAGGATGTTGCCGCGCTGGCTTTGGAGGCCTCGCTTCATGGGTCGGCGATGTCCCGGTTGAGCGTGAAGATCGTGCGGTAGGTCTGGCTTGCGAAGGCGGGATTGGGCGGGCGCTGCGCTTGAAACGGGTCGCTTATCGTAACCATCGTCTCGACTGTTCGGCCCGTCACGCTGCGGCTCGCCGCGTTTAGCGAGAGGTCGCTTCCGATCCAACCTGCGACCGTCTTGGTCTCGCCCCCGACGCAATCGGGAAGAGGCATCCCGGCGGCAGTACAGGTCACCGTCATGCTGGCAATCGAGTCGCCGGTCGTTGTGAGATTGTTGCTCTGATATTGCAGCGTGTAGTTCGATCGAAGGGTTCCTGCCGGAGCCGCTTTGCGGCCGCGCACGCCGTACAAATAGGGCTTGCCGTCATTGCCATTGGGAATCGATTTGGCGCCGTTCCCGATAAGGTCGAAAGCCTGTCGCGCTTCGCGATTGAGCGCAATCTGGCTTTGTATTTCGGCATACCAGTTAAAGGATTGGAACATGATGGCAATGGCCGGTGCGATCACCGCCATGCTCGCGACCGAGGCGATCATCACCTCGATCAGCGTGAACCCAGCCTGCGCTGTCTTCCTCATTAGCCCCGTCCCGCAATGGTCTTGATCGAAATCGTTTGAAGTTGGGCCGGCGCGGTAATGGTGCCCGACGTGGCGAAGCGATAGGGGTATTCCAGATACACGTCCAAGCGCTGGCAGCGACCGCCGTTCAACGAGATATTGTCGTATCGCTGACAGGAGCAATCGGCATTCTGAATGCAGGACGGCACCACGATATCGGTCGCCACCCAGCTCAGCCGGCCGACGAGATTCCGGTTCTTGTCGAGCCACACATAGGTACGGTTGAGCGGAACAAGAATGTCGGTTTTATCCCAGATTAGGAATTCCGAACCGGTTGAGAATGTGTTGGCGGAGGTGGTGACGAAATTGTTGCCACCGCCCATCAAGGGTGTCAGATCGCTGGGGTACACCAGCCGCGTGGAAGGCCCTACGCCATCATAGCCTGTGGTCGACACAGGGTTGTTCGTCGGATCCGTTGCGAAACCCGTGAATACATACAGGGCCGTCAGCCTCTCGACTTCGGCATTGAGAACAAAAATCGCCTTCTGTTTCAAGACGAGATCGGCAACGTGGCTGTTCGCCGCGTACCAAAACCCCCCAACACCCAGGATGAGCACGGAAAGAATTGTGGAGGCAAACATCACCTCCAGAAGCGAAAACCCGCTTTGCCCGCGTGGTCTGTTCTTAAGGCGTGAGCGCATGTGTCGTGCTCACCCCCTCGGCCCAATTAAAGCGGATGCCATCCGCACCCGCGGCCGTGTCACGTCCGTTGGGCGGTGGGGGATACCGGAAAACAACAGCTCGTCCCTCGCGTCCGGGAAGTTTTGAGTTGGAGGCCGACACCCATCCGGTGGACGGTTGCTTGCTGGCGCTCATCCTACAGGTGGAGCTTTGCGGACCCGCCACGCTGGTGGTCGAGGTCGCACGCAAGATTCCCCACACTTCGAATTCGACCGTCGGATCGCCGGCTTCCGAGGCCGCGATAAAATTTGTCCCAGTGGGGGAGGCGCAGAGCGTCGCGTCACGGCAGACGACGACGAAGCAGAAATTGCCGGTGTTCGTCAGATCGATGCCAAGTGCGGGTCCGGTGACGGTTTCGTCGAATGTGTCGCCGCCGCAGCAATAGACCCCGTTCTTGAATTTGTAGAGACGCTCACGCGCTGCGATGTCCAACAGAAAGGGCTTGGCCTCATTGAGGCGCGCCTCGCGCAGATAGTTGCTGTAAACGGGGACGGCAATGGTTGCGAGAATGCCGATGATGGTCACGACGACCATCAGTTCGATAAGGGTGAAACCCCGTTGGCTGCGCCGCACGGTACGGGCCTGACATCTTGAATTTGCTCTGGATTTTTAGTCCGCTTGTGGTTCACAGCGGGTAAAGGCGAGGAACTTTAACCCCGGCTTAACGATTACCCCCCGGTTTCCAGAGGAGATCGGACGCCCCGCGCTCGTTCACATAGCGCGCGAGCACGAACAACAAATCGGACAGCCGGTTCACATATTTCAACGCCTCCGGGTTGATCGACTCCGATGATGCGAGTTCTGCGATATCGCGCTCGGCGCGCCGCGTCACCCCCCGGGCGAAGTGCAAATAAGCCGAAGCGGTGCTCCCACCCGGCAACACAAAACTGGTCAGGGGTTGAAGCGCCTCGTTGAATTTATCGATGGCGTGTTCCAGCCCCGTCACTTGATCCGCGGTCACACGCAAAGGCGGCTTTTTCTCTTGCCGGTCTTGCGGTCTAGCGAGATCGGCGCCGACATCGAAGAGATCGTTTTGGACGATTCCGAGCAGATCCCGAACCGCTGCCTCCTCGATGCGCAGCAACGCCAAGCCAATTGCGGCATTGGCCTCATCCAGGCCGCCCATCGCGGCGATCCGCGGATGAAATTTGGGAATGCGAGTGCCGTCTCCGAGCGAGGTGAGTCCGGTATCGCCGCCACGGGTGTAGATTCGATCGAGCCTCATGAAACTCTCCGCCTCATTGAAATTGTGCACGTATGCCTGCGTAGAAGGCGCGGTCCACCCCGCGAAAACTGAAGATCTCCTGGGGTTTCCTATCGAGCAAGTTTTCCACGCGCCCGTAGAGCTGCCATGCCTCATTGATTCGGTAATCCGCTCCGAGATTCACCAACGTATAGGATGGCAGGTTCACGCGGTTGGACCCGACCGGAGTGAATTGAAAATCCTTCTGCTCGCCGTTGTAACGAACCGTGGCGTTCAGACCAAATTGGTCGTCGGAAGCACGCCAGGATAGGTTCAGACTCGCGATATTCGGGGCGCGCCGCACTTCCTGCGCGCCATTTTGCACGGAGTTCGTATAGGTGTAGGCCAAGTCGGCGCGCCATTGCGTTCCCAGCCGCGCGGAAAGGCTTGCTTCTACGCCCTCGCGCTTCGAAGAGGTGGTGGCGTTTTGCGGCGAGGCGGCAAATGTTGGCGGAATGAAAGAGACGAAGATTTCGTCTTTAAGGGTGCTGTGGAAATAGGTGAGGCCGGCCAAAGCCATTCCGCCAAAGAAACTCTGGTCGAAACCAGCCTCCAACCCGTCGGATGTTTCCGGTTTCAGATTGGGATTACCGGAAAATCCGCTTGGGCCCGGCGTGAATCCGTAGAGCTGATAGATGAGCGGCGCTTTGGTGCCGGTGCCCGCGGCCACATGCGGGCGAAACCCGTTGTCGAAGCGATAGCTCGCTTGCGCGCGATAGGTGAAATCATCCTTGAACCGGTAGTTCTTGTCGAAGCGCGCCGATGCGCCCACGGCGAACCGATCTTGGATCACCACATCATAGGAGCCGACCAAGCCTAGTGTGTCGCCGTGGCGCCTGCTGGTATCGGCAAATTTGAATGGATCCGTGTTCTGATAATATTCGCGCTCCCAATCGACGGCGCCGGTCAGGGTATGAACCATTTCCGAGGACGTGAAGCCGAAGGACGTCACATAGCTTGCTTTTTGGCGCTCACCCTTGTCGCCTGACGTGCGCAAATCATGCGGCGAGCCGCCATTGCCATAACCGTTCCGCTCTGCGTCCACGCCTTGCACCGTGACGGCGTTTTTCCATTGTCCATCCAGGAGCTCGAATTCGCCGCTGAGCAACCCGTAGAGAGCGCGGTTTCGATAGGAGCCGTTCCCGTCTTGCTCCAGCCCGTATTCCGGGCCAGGCGGAAAGTCGAAATTCTGTTCGTTCAGATCGGCATTGGTTGCACTGTACCGCGCGACGGCTTTGAGCCGGAAAATGTCACTGAACGCGTAAGAGAACTTGCCGGCCAGCGCGCCATTCTCGCTCCCCAATTTGCGTATGCCCAACGGATTGTCGGGTACGCCATCGTCACGGGAATAAGCGCCGGAGATGGCGTAGTCGAGTGCGCCCACGACCCCGGCTGCACGCAAGCTGCCGTTCACGCCGCCGAACGAGCCGCCCTCGATTCGGCCGCGCAAGCCCGGTGCTTCCGCGCCCGTGGCCGTGATGTAGTGGATGACGCCGCCGATGGCGTCCGAGCCGTAAAGCGCGCTCTGCTCACCCCGAAGAACCTCGATCTTCGCGACGTCGTCGGCAATCAGGGTCTCAAACTCGAATTCGCCATAGAACGGATCGCTGGCCTTGATGCCGTCGATCAAGACCAACGTGTGATTGGCCTCCGCGCCGCGCATGCGCACCTGCGTGAACTGCCCGACAGGACCCGTGCGGCTTACCGCCACGCCCGGTACGTCGCGCAGAATGTCGGACACGATCACAGTCTGGCGCAACTGAAGATCGATCGGCTCCAGGATCGTCGCCGACGAGCCCAGAAGATCGCTGCGGATGCCGCCGAGGCGCGATGCAGTGACCAGGACCTCCTCCTGCGGCGAGACGACGGATGCCGATTGCGCGGCAGCCTGGGTGGAAATGAAGGTCAGCGCTGAAAGCAGCGCCGCACGATGCGTAGAAAGTGGGATTTTCATAATGCCCTCCGGACTTTGTCCCGTTCGCGTTCACGACCAAAACCACGGCCGCCGGGATTCATCCCGTAGCGACGGTGGCCCCGCGCGGCTGACCACGTGCGAACGCACGCGCCATCCACGCTGCCGGCGGCATGAAGCCGCCACGTCGCTCGACGGTTAGTCCGTGCCCGGAACTTCCCTGGTTCGGGCATGAGCGACACGCACCGGCCGGTCTACTGGCTCGCGGGTCATTGCGCCGATGTCCGCCTTCCCAGGATCATTCCCAGTGGCTGCGGCCGATAGGCCGCCTGGACATACGCTCGCCGCTCACAGTTGCAGGGACAGCCCAGTTCGAGGCGTTACGCCTTTCGCTGCGTTCCCGTTCAACCCTTTCGGGCACCGGTGCGTCTCTAGCGAGACTCAAACGAAGTCTCGTCGCAAAGTTTCCTAGATCGTTTTGATAAGGTCAAGAACGGAGTCGGGAGTCGCACGAGAGTCCCTAACGGCGTTCCGATTTTCGATCGCGATGAGTGCAAACAGGCCAGCGGGCCGCAGCTCGGCGGCCCGCTGAGCAACAAGGAGGCAGTCTATCTATTTCGCGGCGCTGGCGGTTTTGCCGAACACGGCCTCGACACCGGCTTGTGCGCATTTCTCGCCATCGCCGCTGGAAACGCCCATCGAACCGATGACCTGGCCATCCAGCACGATGGGAATCGCACCCGGTTGCGGGAAGTCTCCCATGATGTAGGTCGGCGCCAAATTCTCACCCTTGCGTACGATCTGAGCCGTCTCCGAACTCGCCCGGCGCCAGCGCAACGCGTTCTTGGCCTTCAGCAGCGCGGTGTCGATCGCGTTCGGGGCTGCGCCTTCCATGGCGTGGGACTCGATCAGATTTCCACCCCAATCGAGAACGGCCATCGCGACGGTCACGCGGTTCTTTTCGGCCCAGGCCGTGCAGCCTTCCACAAGGCCACGGGCGCCGGCGGAGCTCAGAACCTTCATGGTGCGCGTCGGTGACGCCGCGGGCGCGGCCCAGCCGTCGGTGGCAATTGTCACGGCGAGCAAAGCGGAAAGCGAAAAAAGACAAGCCCGTATGCGCATATTGTTCCTCCCGGTCATGGCTGGTGCCATCCTACAGGGCCGCCCATGACCCGTCGAGGGCGCGCGTGCGGCTGTCGGTTTATTGGCGGATTCCCGCTCGTATCGCCGAGAGTGACTGACGCTGCGTCCCATCTGCGTTGAAATTTTTGGGCTCAAGCCAAGCTTCGAATGCTGCGCGCACGGCTGGCCATTCGCCGTCCATGATGGAGAACCAAGCAGTGTCTCGGTTTCGCCCCTTATAAACTACGGCTTGGCGGAAAATGCCTTCAAAGCGAAAGCCATAACGCTCGGCGGCCCGGCGCGAAGGCGCGTTCAGCCCATCGCATTTCCATTCATAGCGCCGGTAGCCCAATTCATCGAAAACGCGGCGCATGAAAAGATACATCGCCTCGGTGCCAGATCTCGTGCGTTTCAGCAGCGGGGAATAGACGATGTGGCCGATTTCGATCACGCCGTTTACGGGATCGATACGCATCAATGCCGCGCTGCCAACGGGCATGCCGCTGTGGGAATCGACAATCGCATGATGCATGGGATCGGATTTGACCGCTTCTTTGCGCAGATAGTCGACATATTGCGCAAGGTTCGAGAAGGGCCCGGCCGGCAGGTAGGTCCAATCGCGTCCATCGGGCGCATTGGAATAAGCCGCGTAGAGATCGGCCGCATGGCGCTCCACGTCGAGCTTCTCAATGGAACAGTCGCGGCCGGCCATGGGCGTAAGCGGCGGAAGGGAACGCTCAGCCCATCCGTCGAGGGCGCGCCCAATTGGCTGGCCGAAAGCATTGCGTTCCGGGGTCATCGCGCCTCAATGGGGCAGGGGCTTTCCCACCGTCTCCGGCAGGAACCAGGGACAGACTAGTCCGAGTACATAGATGCTGCTGATGATCAATGCAGCATTGGTAATGCCGCCGAATTTGGCGACCAGGGTTCCCGCGATGATCGGGAATATCCAGGCGACGAGTCGTGCCCCGTTGAACACGACGCTTGCGGCCGTTGACCGCACCGTCGCAGTGAACAACTCGACCGGATAGATCGCCATCCAGGAAAAACCGAAACCCAGCGTGATGACGCCATTGAGGAAGGCGAGCAGCGAGAAGATGTAGAGGTTGCCCGTCCACAGATAGGTCATCCAGGTGATGACCAGCGAGCCCGCGAAGGTGAAGAGAAGATAGGCGCGTCGTCCGATCCAATCGGCGACGAAGCCCGACGACATATAGGCAATGACGCCGCCCAGCGTATAGACGAGGGCGACGCGCGGGCCCCAGATGCCTGCCATTGCCCCCTGTGCCTTCGCCAATTGTTCGGCATAGACGGGAGACCAGGTCGAGACCGCCCACCATCCGGTGGTCGTCGCCAGGGACATCAGGAAGGTGAGCCAGATGCGCCGGCGCGCTTCCGCCGAGCGAAAGAGCGTGGTGAGCGTGAACGGACGTTTAGCATCTGCTGCCGCTACGGCGCATTCGCCCTCGACCGCTTCCCAGCGGCGCTCGCGCACCGCGCAAAGCCAGCGTTCGGATTCTTCGAGCGCGCGCATCAGATAGAACACGCAGAATGCCGGCAGCGCGCCGACAAGGAAAATCAGCCGCCAGGTATCATCGCCCAAAGGGCGGGTTTGGCTCAGCACCAGCCAGACGAGCGCGGCCAGGACGGAGCCGGCGCCAAATCCCGATTGCAACAGCCCAAGCCCCTTCGGCCGCGCGCGGTCCGGCCAGGATTCGGCGACCAAAGCGATGCCGGTGCTCCATTCGGCGCCTATGGCCAGGCCGGTCAGAAAGCGCATGGCGATCAGCATCGCGAGACTGGTGCTCAACGCGGTCAGGCCCGTGAGCAACGCATAAAACAGGATGGAGAGCATCATCATGCGTTTGCGGCCGAAATAATCGGCGAGGATGCCGCCGCCCAATCCGCCGATGCCCCAGCCGAGAAGCGTGATGCCGATGGCAAGGCCCGCATAAATAGCGGCGTTGGGCGTCTGCTCCGAAGTCAGCAATGAATGCAGCGCCGGCGGCAATGCAACGATCAACGCGAACGCCTCATAGCCGTCGAAGATCCAGCCTAGATAGCTTCCCCACAGCACACGCCAATGCTGGGCGGTGAGACCGTAGCGCCAGCTCGTCATCGGCGCAGCAGCTATGGAGGCTTGCGTTGTCATCTCATCCCGCTATTGGGGTCTATCGAAGCATGATGGCATCGAAGCGCCAGGGCAAGGCAGGCGCATGTCACGAGCCCGTATCGGATGGGCCGCGCCGCTTGGCGAGCTTCGCGCCTGTCTCGAAATATCGGCCTGTCACCGCAAGCTGGGCTTCCTCGGCATTTTCCTCCGTCCAGGCGGAAAGCGGATAACCGTGCCAGGGCGCTTTCAAGTCGAGCGGCGGCAGCGAAAGTGCTTGCCAGCGGGCAAGCGCTTTCTCCATGAAATCCTGCCGCGGCAGGGATACCGGCAGATAAGGATGTTCGCGGCATGCATTGATGAGCATGGCCGAGGCGCCTTGTCCGTCCGGATAGGAATATTGGCGATCGTCCGCCGATGGCGTGACGGATGGATCAAGGCGCGGGACTTTGCCGCGGATGATTTCAACATCGCGGTGCGGCTGCATGGAATAGGAGAGCGCCCATAGCACGCCATCCATGGAATCGGGATCGACGTCGGAATCCACGGTGATAAAAATTTTTCCCAAAGAGGGATCGAAAGCGCTCGCTGCCCGCAGCGCCTGCCATGGCTGCCCCAACACCGGACGGTCCAGCTGAATGACGAACATCATGTTGCAGCTCGCCATCTCGTAGCTGGCAACCTTGGTGACCGAGGGTATGTTGCAGGCGTTTTTCAGATGGTTAAGGTAGATCGCGTCGAACGCCGCCTTGCGGATGACGGTGCTTTCGCTCGGTGGAAATTCGCTGATGATACCCTGGTAGACTGGCCGTGCGCGCTGGGTGATGGCGGTGACCTCGAAGATCTTTTCCATCTTACGCGGACCCAGATAGCCGCTCGCCTCGCCAAAGGGCGCTTCAGGTTCAAGCGTGTCGGTGCGGATCTGGCCCTCGATGACGATTTCGGCACTCGCCGGCACCAGCGCGTCGAAACTTTCCGCCGGCACGACGTCGATTGGCGCGCCATTTAACGCACCAGCCAGACCATATTCATCGACGCCGTAAGGCAGTTTGCTCGCAGCCGCCAAGAGCAGAGCCGGCGGGCCGCCGATGAACACCGCAGCTTGCAATGGGCGCCCCATGCGCCGCGCCTTCTCCCATTGAATCGCGAGGTGCTGCGTCGGTACGTCGGTGGCGCAGCCGATACGGTCTTCTGCCTTGATCATGCCCCGATAGATGCCGAGATTGTACGAGCCCGTCTCGGGATCACGCGTCACCCACACTCCCGCCGTGATGAAGGGCGCGGGATCGAAGCCGGGAGTGGAAATCAGATGCGGGAATCGGTCGATACCGCCCGCGAGATTCGGGGCGTGGCGAATGATCTCTTTTACCGGCGCGCCATCGCGCGCGACCACATTGGGCGGCAGATGTTTGCCCTGCGCGTGCGCCCAGGCCCCGGCAATGCCGTCGGAGTCGACGCCCAAGGCCGCACCATAGATCGCGCGCGAGCTTCCCAGCGCCCCCAGTACAACCGAGCCGTCAAAGCTGCGCCCGCGCGAATCCGTCACGTTGCGGAACCAGAACGCCTTGCGGTTTTCCTCCGCCAGTCCACGAAATTGCAATCGGACCAGCGGCACGAGCTCGGTGTCCTTGCAGATCTTTTCGTCGACGATCTGAAGCAGCCCGCGGCGGTTCAGCTCGTCGATGTAATCGCGTAAATCCCGATAAGGCATGGGCCTAATGGGTCCGAACGAGCGGCAGCATGAACAGGGACAGCGCAATGCAGGAGAGCACGAGGAAGTCCAGCCCGGCGTTGTAATTGCCTGCGGTCCCTATGAGCATCCCCATGATGAAGGGCGCGGCCGAACCCACGAGATTGCCGAAGCCGGCATACAGCCCAAAGCCGAACGACGTGATCTTGCGGGGGATGATCTGCATCCCTATGGCGAAAAGCGTCGGCGTGGTTCCGCCCCAGAAACCTGCGCTCAGGGCGAGGCACCAGGCAGCCAAGGATGCATCCGGCGCGAGCGCTGCAAAATAGACGAAGACACCGGCAAGGAAGAGGGCTGCGAAACAGACCGCCGCCCGCTTGCCCGTGCGATCGCCGATCCAGCCCGCGCCAAGCTGGCCGATCACCATGAGGACGAATGGAAGCGAGGAATAGAACCCCGTATGGGCGAGGTCGAAATGGCGTGCCTCCTGCAGATAGGTGGGCAGCCAGGAATTAAATCCCCAGAGATAGATCAAGGCGCCGGAATTGTAGATCGGCAGGAGCCAGAACCGCCAATCGCGCGCGAGCATACGAATCGCCTCGCCGAAGGGCATCGAGGGTTCCGCGGGAAGGCGCGCCTCGGCGGCAATATCCGCCGGAGGATTATCCTTCAAGAAGAACCAGATCACCGGAAGAATGATCAATCCATTGAGCATAGCGAGCGCGTAGAACGAGGACCGCCAGCCGAATTGCGTGACCAGAAACAGGACCAGCGGAAAACCCAGCGCCGAACCCAAGGGGCTTCCAATAGTCCAGAACGCGTTGGCGAGACCCTGCTCGCGCGGCGGAAACCAGCGCTTCACGGCCGCATTGGCCGCGCCGAATTGCGGTCCTTCGCTGATGCCGAGCAACATGCGCGCTCCCAGCATCAACGGATAAGAGCTGACCGCGCCCATAAATGCCATGGCGCCTGCCAATATAGCGGCGATGGCGGAGAGGGTCTTGCGCGGGCCGAATATGTCGCCGCAAAAACTGAGCGCGAAGGCCGATGCGCCATAGGGAAAGACGAATGCCGTCATCAACAGACCCATTAGAGCCGGATTGCTGACGCCGATGTCGGACTGGAAATCCTTGTTGGTGAAAAGCACCGCGACATTGATGCGATCGAAAAATGCCGTGGTCACGGCAAGCAGCAAAAGGAAGGAGACCATCCAGCGCGCGCGCACGCCACTGCTGGAAAGAGCGGGAAGCGGCAAGGATCGAGCGGTTGAATCGTGCAACAGGGCCTCCCCTTCGATCAAGCATAGATAAGGAGAGTGACCCGCGCCAGTGTGAGGCCTTCAGGTTCAAACCCGCTCCTGGCCCCTGTAAAAACTTAGCGAACAAAGCTAGTTTTCTGAGCTAAATCGCGGGAGGACAGAATGCGTGTCATCGACGCCGCGCGGCTGGAACGCGGACGCGAAAAGGCCGTGAAGGCGCGTGGCACGGCCGACCGGCACCCTTACTTCCACGGCGTGGCGCAGGCGCGTTATGTCCTACGCAAGGTCTTTCGCCTTGTCGAAGAGGAGGCGAAGCGCGCCGGCATCGATCCGCTCACCCACCAGGCTCTGATCCAGATCTACGGCAGCGAAACCGGTGCGTTGCGAGTCAAGGAAGTAGCGGAACGGCTCGACATCGCGCCGGCTTTCGCCTCGAGCCTGGTCAAATCACTCGGAGCAAAGGGATTGATTGTCAGGTCGCGCGACAAAACCGATAACCGCGTGAGCTGGATCAAGGTGACCAAAGAAGCGCGCGCGTTGCTGCACCAGATCGATGAGCAGGTGCAGATCCATGTCGATTATTTCACGCGCAATCTGACGGCCCAGCAGACCGAGGCTGCGCTTTCGATTCTGATGTTCTACGCCGGAGTTTCCTTCCGGCCGCCGGTTGCCGGTAAAGATTAGTAGACAAACCTATCTGAGTGACATTATATTTAGACTGGGAGGACGCCCGTGCCGGCCGGAGACGAGACATTCCGAAAATCCATGCGCCTCCTGGCCGGGGGCGTCACGATTGTCGCCAGCGCGTTCGAGGGCAAGCGCAGTGGGCTCACCGCAACGGCCGTCTGTTCGCTGGCCCTTGCTCCGCCGCGAATTCTCGCTTCCATCAATGTGACGGGAAACACCTTTCAGATCGTAGAGCGCAGCCGCTGTATGTCGGTGAACCTACTGGCCAAAGACCAGGAACAGCTGGCCGAGCGTTTCGCCGCAAAACGTGCCGCGGTCGAAGAAGACCGCTTCGTCTATGGCGAGTGGAAAGAACGCGTGACGGGTGCGCCGGTCCTCGCCGATGCGCTTGCCGCGCTCGATTGCCGGGTCACCGACATCATTCCGCTCGACACCCACGCGATCCTGATCGGCGTGGTGGAGGACGTTCTGTTTGGGCCGCGCCGCCCGCCCCTTATCCATTTCGAGGCTGGATATACGTCGGTGTTGGTTCCTCGGTCGGAAAGTCTGACATGACCGTATCGGAAACCATCCGGAAAACTGCCAAGGCGCCGCCGATGCGCACGGGCGCGCAATTCCTCGATGCCATCCGCGACGACGGGCGGCGCGTCTATTTCGACGGCGAGCTGGTGCAGGACGTGACGGCGCATCCGGCGTTTCGCGGAGCGGCTCACTCGCTCGCGCATCTTTTCGATATCGCCGCGGATCCGGCCAACCGCGAATCGATGACCTATCCATCCCCGGCTACCGGGGGCCCAGTGTTGCGCTGTTATCATATCCCAAAGACCGTGGCCGATTTGGCGTCGCGCCGGGCGATGAGTGCGCGCTGGGCAGAGGAAACATTCGGCCTGATGGGCCGCACCCCCGACCATGTGGCCGGGTTTCTTGCCGGCTATGCCGCCAAGCCGAGCGTTTTCGCCGAAGCCGGAAAGCAATATGCCCAGAACGTCCTGCGCTATTACGAATATGCCCGTGACAACCACCAATATCTCTCCTACGCCATTGTGCCGCCTCAGATCGACCGTTCGAAGCCCGCGCATAAGCAATCCGATTCCACGCTCTATGCGGGTGTGGTGGCTGAGCGCGATGGAGGGATTGTGCTCAAAGGCGCGCAGCAGCTCGGCACCGGCGCGGTTTTCTCGGATGCCGTCTACATCAGCTGCATCCATCCGCTGGTTCCGGGCGATGAGGCCTATGCTTTCGCAGTCGCGGTCCCTGCCAATGCGCCGGGGCTGAAGATCTATCCCCGGCGCTCTTATGCAGCGGACGCCACCAGCACTTTCGATTATCCGCTGTCGTCCCGCTTTGATGAGGTCGACGCGCTGATCGTGCTCGATGATGTTTTCGTGCCGTGGGAAAACGTCTTCTGCTACCGCAATCTGCAACTTTGCCGCGACCAATGGTGGCGCACGCCATCCCATTCCTATGGCAACCATCAGGCGCAGATCCGTTATTCGGCAAAATTGCGCTTCTTGATGGGGCTCACCAAGAGACTGTGCGAGATCACCGGAAACGACGCCAATCCGGCGGTGCAGATCATGCTGGGCGAAATGGCGGCCTTCGCCACCATCGTGGATAGTATGGTGCAGGCGCAGGAGACCCAGGCGACGATCGATGCGGAAGGTGTGGTGTGGCCAGCCAAAACCGCGCTTTATGCGGTGATGGCTTTGCAGTCCGAAATCAATCCGCGCCTCCTCAACATGGCGCGGGAACTGGCGGGAGGCTCCATCATCATGCTGCCTTCCACGGCCAAGGATTTCGACAATCCGGAGATCGCCGCCGATCTGGAGCGTTATATCGCCTCGCCCGGCTTCCCGTCGCGGGCGCGAACGGCGATCCTCAAGCTGGTCTGGGACCTGATCGGGAGTGAATTCGCCGGTCGCCATGAGCAATATGAGAAGTTCTACGGCGGGGCGTCCTTCCTGATTAAGCAGAACATGGCCCGCGCCTATGATTTCGCCGGCGCGACCCGCATGGTGGACCGGGCGCTGGCGCTGGCGCAGGTTTGAGGGCGCAAGCCGTTGCAAAACGTGCCCCGATGCTCGACAAACCGGCCAACGGCATCTGAGAGGGTGGAAATGGAACTGGAGCGCAAGCCAGCCGCGTTCGGCGACATGAGGCGCTGGCTCGACGCGCTTCGCGCCGAGGGCGAGCTGCACGAGGTCAAGGCCGAAGTCGATTGGAACACCGAGCTCGGCACCATCGTGCGCATGGCGCAGGGCCCCGGCACCGGTCCTGCGCTGCTCTTCAGCAACATCAAGGATTACAACAAGCCAGGTTCGCGCGGCCGCCGGGTCTTCGCGGGCAGCATGTCGAATTATCGACGCATGGCGATGGTCTTCGGCCTTCACCCAGATACGCATCCGCGCGAGCTGGTGAAACTTGCCCGCAACATCATGGCCGGCACGCTGCCGCCAAAGAAAGTCGACACGGGACCGGTGAAGGAGAACATCGTCACCGGCAAGGACGTCGATCTGTTCGAGCTGCCAACTCCGCATTGGAACCGCACCGATGGCGGGCGTTATATCGCGACCTATGCGGGCTGCGTCACCAAGAACCCCGACACCCATGTGATGAATGTCGGCGTCTATCGCGGCATGATCGGCGACAAGAACCACATCCCGATCTACATGTATCGCGCGCAGCATATCGGACATCACGCGCTCGCCTGGCAGCAGAAGGGCGCCAAGGAGATGCCGATTGCCTTCGTCATCGGCTGGGAGCCGACGCTGGATTTCTGCGCCGGTTCTCCGGTGCCGATGGGCGTCTGCGAATATGACGTGATGGGCGCGATCCGCGGCGCACCGGTCGAATTGGTGAAATGCGAAAGCCACGATCTCTACGTGCCCGCGACGGCGGAAATCGTCATCGAGGGTTTTCTGCAATTCGATCCAAAGACCTATATGGAGGAAGGCCCGTTTGGCGAATTCACCGGCTATGTCGCGGGCGAGCGTTTGCCGCGGACGACCGT
This sequence comes from Alphaproteobacteria bacterium, assembly GCA_034665805.1. Lineage (GTDB taxonomy): Bacteria > Pseudomonadota > Alphaproteobacteria > Micropepsales > Micropepsaceae > CAIYRG01. Next base: position 6,352 of record JAXDMY010000016.1, on the reverse strand, counting down.
ACGGGTGACGGCGATCACCCACCGCAACGATCCGATTCTGCGCGGCACCGTGGAAGGCGCTTTGCCCGGGAGCTTTTCCGAGAATGCGATCTGCAGCTCCATCATGCGCTCGGCAATTGCCTGGAACGTGCTCGACCGCGCCGGCATACCGGGCGTGACCGACGTGTGGGGTCCGCCGGTGCACGCGACAACCAATCTTCTCGTCCAAATCAAGCAGACCTACCGCAACCAGGCCAAGCAGGTGGCGAACGCGATCTGGGGAAGCTCGGCGTCCCATGTGCGTTACAAGCACGTGACGGTGGTGGACGATGACATCGACATTCACGATTACGCCGCCGTCGATTGGGCGATCGCCTATCGCGTAAACGCTGGCGAGGACGACATCGTCATCATGCCTTCGACCTTCGGCGCGGGCCTCGATCCCTCCACCCGCAAGCGCGACCGGGACATCGCCCTGTTCGGCAGCGGCAAATGGAACCGGATGCTGATCGACGCGACCATCAATCTCGACTATGACCCCGATCCCGATTTCGGGGGCGCGCGCTTTCCGCCCACGGTTTGGCCTTCGCCGGAGGACGAGCAAGCCGTGCGCGCGCGCTGGAAGGAATTGGGCCTCGACGGCAGAAGCAAGCCCCGGCGATGAAATTTTCCGGCGAGCTCAATGTCAAAGCGCCCCGCGAGGCCGTGTTCGATCGCTTCCAGGATGCACGCTTTTTCGCCTCCTGCGTCGAAGGCGTGCACGATCTCAACGAGATCACACCCACGCGTTACACGGCGCTGTTCGAAACCAAGATTGCGTATATTCGCTTCAAATTCGAAGTCGTAGTCGACATGACCCGCGCCGAGCGCCCCCAAACAATCGAAGCCAAGATCGAAGGCAAGCCGCACGGGATTGTCGGCCGGCTTTCTGCCACCTCGATCGCCACCTTCGTCGAAACGGGCGATGAAACGCTCATCAAATATGCCGTCGATGCGAGTTTGACGGGCCGTTTGGGCAGCATCGGCCAGCCGGTCCTGAAATCGAAGGCGAAGGAGATGGAGCGGCAGTTTGTGCAGCGGTTGCGCGCCGCCTTTCCGAGCGGCGTTGCGGAGGCGGCATCGTGATCCCCTTCGATTGGGCGGAACCGGAAACGTTGAAGGAAGCGGCCGCGCTCCTCGACCCCGACGATCCGACTATTCGCCCGATCGCCGGTGGCACAGCTTTGATGCTGATGATGAAGGCCGGCGTGTTCACCCCCTCCAGGCTCGTCAGCCTGGCGAAGATCGAGCCGCGCTATTCCGAAATTGGAATCGATGCTGGGGGTGTGCTCCGCATTGGCGCGATGGTTTCCTTGTCCCAGTTGGAGCAGTCCGCGGAGGCGATCTCACGTTTTCCCGTTATGAAGCGGGCGCTCCGCACGCTTTCGAACGTGCGGGTCAGAAATGTCGCTCGCATCGGTGGCGCGCTTGCCCATGGCGATCCGCATATGGATTTGCCGCCGCTGCTCGCCGCGCTCGGCGCAAGAGTGTCGGTCATGGGGTTAAAAGCCACGCGCGAAATCGCAGTCGAGGACCTCTATTCCGGTTATTACGAGACCACTCTTGAGAAGAACGAACTGATCGCCGAAGCCATCGTACCCCCGCTTAACGGCGCGAAGGCCGCCTATATGAAGGTGACCTCGCGCTCGGCCGATGATTGGCCAGCCCTGAACATCGGTGTGTGTCTCCATACCGATGGTGCCCGCACTCGCGAGGCTCGTATCATCATCAGCGCCGCAACCGAGAAGGTCACGCGGCTGAGGGAGACGGAGGAACTGCTCACGGGAGCCGCGGTCAATGACGCGTTGCTCAAGCAGGCCGGCGACGTCGCTGCCCGCGAGGTCTCATTCCTCTCCGACGCGCATGGGTCTGCGGCCTATAAGAAAGAATTGCTGCGAGTCTATCTCGCCCGCGCCATCCGGGAGGCGCTGTCGTGAACCAGATCGGCCGCTCCATTCCCCGTCTCGAAGCCCGCGCCAAGGTAACGGGCCGCGCCGAATACGTTCACAATATGCGCGTGCCGGGCATGCTGTACGGCAAGATCTTCCGCAGCACCTTTGCTCACGGCCGCATCCTCAGCATCGACACCAGCGCGGCGCGCGAAACCGAAGGCGTCTACGCGGTCGTGACGGGCGAGGACATTCGATCCGTCATCCCCAATCCCTATTTTGGGCCCGCTTTCCACGACCAACCGATTCTGGCTCTGGACAAGGTGCACTTCGTCGGCGAGCCAGTTGCGGTGGTGCTGTCGCACGATCCACACATCGCCGATGCGGCGGTACAGACCATCACCGCGGAATATGAAGAACTGGCGCCGGTGTTCGATGAGGTCGAGGCGATGACCTCTGATGCCATCGTACACGAGGTCCTGAAGCCAGCCGGAACGTTCGCTGATTTGAAGCACTTGGCCGGGCGCAAACACACCAATGTGACGCTCGACTACCAATTGCGCCGCGGCGATGTGGAGGCGGGTTTCGCAGCTGCCGATCATATATTCGAGCACAAATTCCGCACCGGGCACGTTCTGCACGTGCCGCTGGAATCCCATGCTTCATTGGCGGAGCCGGGCCATGATTCTCTCATCATCCACACCTCGTCGCAGACGCCCTCTTTCGTGCGCATGGAGATCGCGCGGCTTCTCGGATGGCCGGAGAATCGCGTCAGCGTGCGCGTGCCGTTCCTGGGCGGCGGCTTCGGAGCCAAAGTCTATGTGAAAATGGAAGCTCTCGCGGCGGCGCTGGCCCTCATCTCGCGCCGGCCGGTGAAGATCGCGCTCACCATGGAAGAGCAATTCTACACCATCGGCAAGCACGCTACGACCTTCCGCATCAAGAGCGGCGTAACCAAGGACGGCCGCATCATCGCGCGCAGCTGCGACGTGTGGTGGAATGGCGGGGCCTATGCCGATATCGGTCCGCGCGTGGCGCAGAAATCCGGCTTCACGGCGGCCGGGCCTTACGACATCGAGCATGTTCGCATCGATTCCGCGGAAGTGTACACCAACCGCCCGCCGGCCGGCGCGCTGCGCGGCTTCGGCGTGCCGCAATTGGTCTGGGCCTATGAAAGCCACACCGACCTGATCGCGCGCTCGCTCGGTATCGATGCCGTCGAGTTCCGCCGCAAGAACATCCTGCGCGACGGCCGCCCACAGGCCACCGGCACGATCATGAAGGATGCGGCCATTGGCAATGTGCTGGATCGCCTCGCCGATCGGATGAATTGGAGCGCGCCTTTCGACCGCGGAACGGGGCGGATCAAACGCGGACGCGGTATCGGCATCGGCTTCAAGGCATCGATTTCGCCGACCACATCGGGCGCCATCGTCAATGTCAGCGCCGACGGCAGCATCGTGCTCTACACCAACACCATCGACATGGGGCAGGGTTCCGACACCGGTCTCGCCCAGATCGTGGCGGAGGTGCTCAACGTGGCGGCGGAAAGCGTAAAGGTGGTGCACGGCAACACCGATGTCGCGCCCTATGACATGGGGACGTTGGGTTCACGCTCGACCTTCCACATGGGCAATGCCGTGCGCTCCGCGGCAGAAGAGGCGCGCAACAAACTTGCCGCGCTTGCGGCAGAAGTGGGCTGGCCCGCAGGCACCAATTACGACATCAAGGAGTTGTTCAAAAAGCGCTACGGCATGCAGGCCGGCAATGTGGTCGGCGTTGGCACCTACATTCCGCGCTACGCTTCACCCGATCCCAAGACGGGCCAATCCGACAATGTGACGCCGTTCTGGATGGTCGGCGGCACGGGTGTCGAGGTGGAAGTCGACACCGAAACCGGTCAGGTGCGCGTCACCCGCATGATCAATGTGGCCGACGCCGGCAAGCCGATCAACCCGAAGATCTGCACCACGCAGCTCTCGGGCGGCGCCATCATGCAGCTGGGTTTCACGCTCTACGAGGACATGGTGTTCGATTCGGGCCAAGTCACCAACGCGTCCTTCGCCGATTACAAAATTCCCGGCTTCCGCGATGTGCCACCCATGGAATCCGAACTGGTGACGGCAACACAGGAGACCGGGCCGTTCGGCGCCAAGGGTGTTGGCGAAACTTCGACCTTCGGCGTTTCGCCCGCCATAGCCAACGCCATCCATGACGCGGTGGGCATTCGCCTGACGGAGCTTCCCATCAAAGCCGAAACCCTGCTGCGGGCGTTGCGCGCTGCCGAAGGCCGCCCGATCGAGGATGAGGAATGAGCGAGGCTCGCAATATTCGCTTCATGCTGAACGGCCGTGTGGTCAGCCTCGCGATCGAGCCTCACCGCAATTTGGTCGAGCTGCTGCATGATCAGGGCCTGTTCGGGGCGCGCGAGAGCTGCGGCCAAGGGCTATGCGGCTGTTGCACCGTTCTCGTTGACGATGTCGCTGTGTCGGGCTGCCTTTATCTCGCGGTCGGCGTGGACGGAAAAACTGTCACCACGATCGAGCATCTAGATTCGGACGGCGCGCTATCGGCCGTTCAACAAGCCTTCATCGATGCGGGCGCGTTCCAATGCGGCTTCTGCACGCCTGGCTTCGTGCTGATGACCCATCAGCTGTTGGCGCGCAATCCCGATCCCAGCGAGGACGACATACGCCATTACCTTTCCGGGAATCTCTGTCGTTGTGCGGCCTATCCGGAAATCGTCGAGGCGGTGCGTCTGGCGGCACGCCTGCAAAAACAAAATCGGCCCAATCCCTCCCGCTAGGCACCCGCGCGCCACACGCCCTATACTGCTTTCGCGAAACCAGGTTCGACCATGGCGAGCTTCTTATGGCGCGCGACAGTCATCACGCACCGCTACCTCGGAGTGGCGGTAGGACTGCTGATGCTCTTCTGGTTCGCGTCCGGCATCGTCATGATGTACGTCGCCTACCCGGAATTGACCGACAGAGATCGGCTCTCCTCGCTCGCTCCCATTCCATGGGAGGCGTGCTGTTTGCTCTACACGCAAAAATTCGCCGATGACGATCCGGTCCGCGCCGTGCAGATCCAGAGTCTCGCGGACGAGCCCGTGATGCGGATCAGACCGGAGGGCCGGCCGGGACGTCTGTCCAGTCTGGGGGTGTCGGGGCCTATGCTGGAATTGGACGAGCGCAAAGCCCGCACTATTGTGCTCGATGCGGCCCAGCGGATTATCGGTCATGACGCGCAACCGGTTCTTTCGGAAATCATCGATCGCGACCAATGGACAGTGGGCGATGCCGGTCAGGGCAACCGACCCCTTTTCCATTTTGTCTTCGATGATCCCAAAGGCACCCACATTTACGTCTCGGGCACGACGGGTGAGGTCGTGCTTTGGACGACGGCGACCCAGCGGTTCTGGAATTGGCTCGGTGCCATCCCGCATTGGCTGTATTTCACCCAACTGCGCAGCAACGGACCCTTGTGGGCGCAGATTGTCATTTGGACGTCCATTCTTGGTGGGTTCCTGACAGTCATCGGTCTTATTCTTGGCATCTCTCAGTTCAAGCGCGGCAGCAATGGCCGGATATCGCCTTATCGCGGCTGGTTCTATTGGCATCACCTCGCGGGGCTTCTGTTCGGCATCGTCACGCTGACCTGGGTGGTGAGCGGCACGCTTTCGATGAATCCATGGGGCTTTCTCGAGGGTAGCGGCGGCAATGAGCGTATCCGGGTCGCGGGAGAGCCGTTGACCTGGGGCGCGGTGCGGGAATCGATCGAGGCCATCCGTCAAGCCGCGCCACCCGGCGTCGTCCGGCTCACCACGGCGATCCTCGACGGGAAGCTCTTTTGGGTGGCGGCGCAAGCCAATGGCACGGTGCAGCGGCTGGATGCGCAAGGACGCAAAGCAGTCGTTGCGGCGGCGGACCTTCAGGCCGCGACGCAGCGCCTGGCCGGATCCGTACCCATCGAGTCGCAAGAATTTGTGACCGGAGAAGATCCTTATTATTTTGCCTTCGGCATTGCCGAGCGTCGCGATCCCCCGCCGTTTCCCGTCTACCGCGTCATTCTCAATGATTCCGAACACACGCGTTATTATCTCGATCCCGGCACGGGAGAATTGTCGCGGAAGGTCGATGCCGATGGCCGGTTGTATCGCTGGCTATTCAGTGGGTTGCATCGTTTGGATTTCGCCGCATGGCTTCGCATGCGCCCGATCTGGGACATGATCATGCTGGCCCTTCTGCTGGGCGGTGTCGGCATCACGGCGACAGGCACCTATCTCGCGCTTTCCCGCCTCAAGCGCGATCTCACTTTTCGGCGTGGGCCTCGCCGGCCTGACCTTATTCGGCCTCCTGCGGGGTAAGGCGCGTTATCGTTCTCGGACTTGGGGCTTCACTATCCCCCGTTCCGAGGTGAACGCCTTTGCGCTCGATCCCGAA
>JAXDMY010000015.1:0-9613 GCA_034665805.1 Alphaproteobacteria bacterium | reverse complement strand
CGGATTGGATCACCACCACCAACAAGCCATGCAAGGTGTGGAATCCCGAACCCCAAGCGGACGAATCCGTGACGTGGTCGGGACCATGCAAGGACGGGTTCGCGTCGGGACGGGGTATTTTAAAATGGACCGAAAACGGCAAGCCCGATGTGGAATTCGACGGCGAATACGCCGAAGGCAAGCGCAACGGGCATGGTGTCTTGATCACTCCGGACGGAATGCGCGTTGAGGGTGACTGGCGGAATGACAAGCTTCTCGCCGGGGATATCCGCGACTCGATTTGAGTTTGCCGATGCCGTTCCCCGTCGCCACGAAAAGCGAACGGGATTCTGCTCCGTCAAATTGCTGCGCAATTTTGGGAACTATCGGGGTTCTGGCCAATCCAGCAAAGAGAGATCGTGCGCGCTTGGCTCGATGCTGGGACGGCTGGCGACCAAGTCGACCTCAATGGCTGTTTCGTCGGGCATCATGCGTCGTATGCGGCCTCCGCACACGAGACATGGACCCATATGGTCGTTGGACACTTGTCTTCTGCACGTCCCACATCCCCAACAGCAAATCCTTGTAACGCCCATGAATGCTCTCCCGACGCAATTTGCATTTTTCACACGCGTGCAGGTTAGGCTTGGTTTCTTGCCATCGTTTTGATCCCGCGCCCGCCGTTTTATAAAATTCGCTGTGACAGTTTTGGGACCCGGCGCATTTGGCGCCTGATTGCGCCCTCAGACCTCGCTCTCTGTTGTGATAAATTTGTGCTCCATCATTTTCGCCAAGAAAAGACATGGAGCTGCGTGGTGGTGCGGAAATGATTCAAATACCCAGCGAAGCGTTGACGGAAATGCAGGACGAGTCGCCGCAGGCTTGCGTCTATGAGTGTTGTCACGTCCATAGCGGTGATCAACATGAAGGCGTACGCCGAGCGCCTTGCGGCTCGCTCCAAACGCCTTGCGCAAAACCCTTCTGCCCACCTCGCGGCCGAAAGAACGAAACAGACGCTTGACGCTATCGCGTTCAAAGCCAATCTCGACGTCCTGAAAATGCCCAGTGCAAAAGCGAAAGCCATCCTGGATATCGTTGCGTAGCGCCTCTTGACGCTACGGCAGAAAGACACCGCCGCTGATGTGGATGGTCTGCCCGGTGATGTAGCGGCCATTGGGGCCGGCGAGATGACGAACCATGGACGATATGTCCTTGGGCTGGCCGCGGCGAGGCGCGAGGATCGTGCGGGTCTTGCGATGCGCGGGCTCTTCGCCGTCGCGCTTGGTTTCGATGAGACCGGGCGCGACGAGATTGACCGTGATCTTGCGCGGCGCGAGCTCCACCGCCAGCGCCTTGGTCATGCCGTCCAGACCGGCCTTTGCGGTGACGACATGCACGCGATGGGTGGCACCCGTATAGGCGGTCAATCCGCCGATATTGATGATGACGCCCTTCCCGCTCCGCTCCAGATGCGGCAGAGCCGCCTGAGCGCACAGGAACGCGCCATCGAGGACCACGGCCAGGACCTCGTCCCAGGACTCCAAGCTCATGGTCTCGAACGGACCTTCGGGCCGGATGCCGGCATTGTTGACCAGAATATCGAGCCGGCCGAACGCTTTGATCGTTTCGTCCACGATGCGCTGCGCATCCTCGGGCTTGGTGATGTCCGCCTGGAGCGCCAGCGCACGCCCGCCGCGCGATTCGATCTCGGCTGCGACCGCTTTCACGCTTGTCACATCCGAGCGCGTGAGCACGGTGACCGCCGCGCCGCCTTCGGCGAGATCGAGCGCGATGGCGCGTCCGATATTGCGGGCGGAGCCCGTGATAATGGCAACCGATCCTTCCAGTTCCTGCATGCTCATCCTCTTGCAATCGTCAGATCGGCATTTGCACCCGCCACGATGCGCTCCAAAGCTTCGGCCAGAGACACGGCTCTGCTGCGCGTCCAACCGCCGAACCTCGCATTGTCGTAGAATTTTTCCAGGATGTCGCCTTGCGACAAGGGTTCATGCGCCCCGCCGCGCATATGGGCTTTGCGCACCTCGTGCACGCTGCCGTCCTTCAGCGTGGCGCGGATATGGCCGGTGAAATTCTTCGGATACTCGTTTTTCGGATCGATCACGTAGGACACCGTGCCAGCCAATTCTCGCAAACTTGGATCGGCGACGCGCGCGTCGGTGAATTCCTCGAACCCGGCTTTGCCTTCGATGAAACCCACCGCGATACAATAAGGCGTCGAGAATTTCGCGGCATAGCCATTGGGCGGCGATTGTTTCTGCTTTAGCGGCTCCCACAACCGGTGCACGGTGCCCTCGCCCACTTCGCAGACCATGGAGACCACATCGTCGGCGCGCACGCCCGAGCGCGCCAGCTCGATTGCGCAATCGATGAAGGGTTGAGTCATGGTGCCACAGGCATAGGACTTGAACGCGACGGTCTCAAGCACCCAGTTCGTCCCCAGCCGGTCGAGCAGCGGCGCGAAGTCCGGCGCTTTGGACGGCGCGAAGGCCTTGTAGAATCCGTGGCTGCCTTCGAGCACGGTTGCAGGTCCGGTGAATCCCCCCTCGGCGAGAAGCGCGGCACGGATGCCCGCTTGCGCGGCGGCGCCGGCGTGCAGCCGCTTGGTCCAGCTTCCATCGGCAAGATATTCGATGATGCCCGAAGCGAGGCTTCCCGCGACGCCGACGGCATGGGCGATTTTGCTCGTGGGCATCCCGAGCGCGGCGGCAACACCCGCCGCCGCTGCCGGCGCGCCGAACACGGCGGTCGGGTGAAATGAGGCTTTGTGCGTGGCCTGGGGGGCGACCAGGCTCATGCGGCACATGATCTCGACGCCCACCGCGATGCCCTTCACGACGGCGGCGCCGGAAAGCCCGCGATGCTCTGCCGCCGCCAGCACGGCGGGTACGATGACGGCGCCGGCATGCACGGGTCCGCCTTCGAACGTATCGTCGTAATCCTCGCCATGCGCGGCGGTGCCGTTGATCAGCGCCGCATCATAGGGGCCAAACCCGCCTTCATGGCCGAAGGCCGTGGCGCGGCCGGCGGAGGCGGCGCTGGCGCGCGCCGCCGCGATATAATCGAGGCCGCGCGCGGCAATGCAGAGGCCGGCGACATCGAGCATCAGAAGCCGGATGGTTTCGCGCGCCCGGTCCGGCAGCTTGGCTGCCTCAACCTGCGCGGCAAACTGCGCCAGATCGCCGGAGACCGTCACGCGAGACTTGCCTTCTGCGCCTGCGCCGCACGCCATTCATTGACCAAGGATCCGATCATGATGATGGCGGCGAGCGCAAAGAACGCGATGGCGATGGGATCTTCCAGGAAGATGTGGAAGTCGCCACCCGAAAGCACCAGCGAGCGGCGATAATTCGATTCAATGAGCTTGACGCCCAACACCACGCCGAGCACGGCGGGAAGGAACGGCAGACCGAAATATTTCATGAAATAGCCAAGCAAGCCCGACGTCAGCACGATACCGACATCGAACAGCGACATGTGCACCGTGAAAACGCCGGACATGACAAGTGCGAAAATGAACGCCGAGCGATAGGGCTTGGGCCGGTTCACCAGCCAGATGCAGAGGGGCAGAACAAGGATTCCAATCACGACTTGTGCGATGTCCGCGATGAAGGAACCGGCATAAAGCCCGGTGATCACGTCGGCGTCCTGTTCGAACAGACGCGGCCCCGGCAACAACCCGTGAATCAGAAGGCCGCCCAACAGCACGGCGCCCGAGTTGGATGCGGGAATTCCGAAACTGAGAAGCGGAATCAAGGACGCGCTCGCCACCGTATTGTTGGCCGCTTCCGGGCCGGCGACTCCCTCTTCGGAACCGTGGCCGAATTTTTCCGGATGCTTCGACCAGCGCTTGGCCTCGTTATAGGCGATGAAAGAAGCGATGGTGCCGCCCGCGCCGGGCATCAATCCTTCGAAGGTGCCGACGGTGCAGCCGATGGCTTGGGAGCGCGCGATCTTCTTCATCATGGGAAAGCGCGGCAACCGCACGCGGATGGAGGCGTTGGGCTTGATGATGTTGCTGGCGACGCCCGTCCGCGTCATCAATTCCGTGACGGCATAGAGACCGACCATGATGAACAAAGGCGCAATGCCGTCGAGCAGATCGGGTACGCCGAAGGTAAACCGGCTGACGCCGGAAATCGGATCGGTGCCGATGGTCGCGATCATCAGCCCGAGAATCGCGGCGGCGAGGCCCTTGAGCAGCGATTTGCTCGACAGCGACGCAATGACCGAAAGCCCGAGAATGCCGAGGCCGAAATAGGTCGTCGGCTTGAACAGAAGCGCGAGCCGCGACAAGGGTTCGGTCAAGAGGATCAGCATGGTCAGGCCGAACAGTCCGCCCACGACGCCCGACCATAAGGAGATGCCGAGCGCCTCGCCGGCGCGCCCCTGGCGGTTCATCTCGTAGCCGTCGAGCACTGTCGCCGCAGCGGCGTTCGTGCCCGGCGTGCGGATCAGGATCGCCGGAATCGAGCCGCCATATTCCGCGCCGATATAACAGGTGGCGAGCATGACGATCGCCGGCATCGGCGCCAGCGTGTAGGTGAAGGGCAGCAACAGCGCCATGGTGATGGAGGCGGAAAGGCCCGGCATGGCGCCGCCGAGCATGCCCCAGATCAGGCCGCCAATCGCCGCCGGCACGACGGGTGTCGTGACGAGCATCGTCAGCGCATGCGTGAACTGATCCATGCTCCGTTCAATCCTTAGAAAATCATGCCTTCGGGCTGGCGAACGCCGAGCACGACGTCAAACAGCAGCCAGAAGAACGTGGCGCCGCCGGCTGCGACCGCAAACATGCGCCATGAGGGTTTCATGCGCTCGTAAAGCGGCACGGCAAGAAGCAGCAGCGCGAGCGCCGGCCAATAGCCGAGCACCGTTGCGACCGGAATATAGAGCACACCGATCGCGAGCATGCCGATGGAGCGCAGCCAATGCGCTTCGGCTTCCTTCGTGGCCCCAACGCCCGCCGGCGCCGCAATGAGCGCGCGCACAGCGATGACGATCGCCACCATGGCCAGAAGCGCCGCGAGCACGGTGGGAAGGCCGCGCGGCCCAATCTCGTCCTCGAGCATGCTGACTTGAATGCCCGTCGCCGCCAAATAGTAAAGCGCGGCGATGCACAGCAGGACCGCGCTGCAGACCAGATCCCGGCGCATCAACGAATGACGCCGGTGGATTTCAGGAAGCTCCCGGTATCGGCGGCGAATTTCGTGATGAAAGGACCATATTGGTCGTGGGACATGAAATTCGGGATGAGGCTCTCCTCGCCATAACTCTTCTTGAATTCCGGATCGGCGAGGATTTTCTGCGCCACGTCGTCCCAGATCTTGGTGATGGCGGGCGGCAGCCCTTTCGGGCCGGCAATCCCGCGGAACTTCTTGACCGTTACGTTGTAGCCGAGTTCTTCCACGGTGGGCACGTCGGGGAAATTCGTCATCCGCTTCTCGTTGAACGTGGCGAGCAGGCGAACCTTGTGCCCTTCGAGCTGGGCACGAATTTCCTCGATCTCGCCGACCCCCATGTCGAGCGTGCCGTTCAGCACATTGATCATGAGATCGCCGCCGCCTTCATGCGAGACCACGGCGGCATTCACTTTCGCTGCCGTCTTCAATTGCTCCGCGGCCTGGCGCTCCAAGGATGCCGGATTGGCAGCGCCCCAGCGGCCGCGGGCCGCTTTGGCGTGATCCAGCACATCCTTGAGCGTTTTGTACGGCCCATCGCTGCGGGTGTAGATGACTTCCGAATCGGTGAAGAAATTCACCACCGGTTCGAGATCGCGATAGGTGTTGGTGGGCTTGCTCAGAAGCGAGGTCAGGATGAAGGTCGGCGTCGTGGCATAGAACATACTGCCATCGGGCTTGGCCGCTGCAACCCGCGAGAGCGCCTTGGCGCCCGAACCTCCCTCGTCATTCTCCACGATGAAGGTCGCGTTGACGTAGCGTTGCAGATATTTCACCATCTCGCGTAAGACCACATCGCTGCCGGCGCCCGGGCTGGAATGGGTGACCAGGGTCACGACCTTCTGCGGATAGGCGATGCGCGCATTTTGCTGCGCAGCCGCCGGCCATGCCAGGACAGCACAGAGCGCGGCAAGCCCAGCTGCCGGAAGCCGTTTTCCCATTCCACTCATACTCTTAAGTATCCCCCTAGAAGCGGCGCGCACTCTATCAGGGCGCGGTGAGTTCGGCGACAAGCGCGTTGCGTCCATAGACCTTGATAAGCGCCTCGGTCATGGCCGCGGTCGAGACCGAAACCGTGCGGTTCAGCTTCGGGTCGAAGAAATATTCGCCGCCCAGCGAATGGATATTGCCATCGAAAATGGCGCCGATCACCTCGCCCTTGGCGTTGATCAAGGGCGAGCCGGAATTGCCGCCGATAATGTCGTTGTCGGAGGAGACATTGAACACGGTCTTGTCGTCGACCTTGCCCTGGGCCTCGACCCAACGGGGCGCGAGCTGGAACGGCGGCTGGCCCGTCGTGCGCGCATAAAGCCCGCCAAAATTGGTAAAGGGTGCAATCGTACGCCCCGGTTCAGACCAGCCCGCGATCTTCCCGTAGGACAGGCGCAAGGAGAACGTCGCGTCGGGATAGACGCTGGTGCCGTAAACCGCGAAACGCGCTTTGGCGATGCGCTCGGAGGCGCGGTCCATAGGCCCCTCGACGCGCTCTTCGAAGGCCTTGCGCACGCTGCGCGCGGCATCATCGAGTTTCAGCACGAAGCGGATCATGGGATCGTTCGAGGCGCGAATGGCGGTGCGGCCGCCTTCCCACAATTGCTTGCGCAATGTGGGGTCCGCCAGTTTGGATGCCACCAGGGCACGCGACAGGCCTTCCGGCGAATCCTTGCCCAGGACCAAAGACGTTTCGGGTGCGTCCGCCGTCATCTCCTCGCGCAATTTGGTGAACCAGAATTCGAGCTTCAGCTGTTCGAGATCGGGCTCGACGGGCTGGCGGTCGAGCAAGGTCTTCTCGACCAGGGGCAAGCGCGCATCGGCATATTCGCGAAAGCGCTCGCCATTGGGCTTGGCGCGCTCTTCGCTCGCGCGAACCAGCGTGCGTGCGTAACGAAAGAGCGTCGAGCCATATCCGGCGCGCCCTTCGAGAAAATTGTAACGTTTGGCGAGGGCGACGCGTTCAATCTGCGCGTGGGCGATCTCCGCCCAGGGATCGCCGATTTCCGCTTTGAGCTTCGGATCGGCATCGACCTTGGCTTTCAGTGCCGCATCGGCTTTGCGCTTGTCGTCGAAAAGAGACGGCTGCAGCAGCGCTTCATGCTCGCCGCGTAGCGCCTTCAAGCCGTTTTCGAGGCCGAACAGATCGCGATTGGCGATGCGCGCATGTTCGGCGCTTTCTTGAGCAAAACGCGTGTAGCGGCCACGCAGCTCCGAACCCAGCATCAGCTGGGTAGGCTGCACGACATCGCGCAAGGTCACCAGTTCCGCTTCGGTCAATTGCCGGTCGGTGCCGCCCGGATTGCCCGCGACGAAGACGGGCTCGCCGTCCTTGGGCGCGGACGCGTTCCAGGTGAGATGTTCGGGCGTCGTCACCGGCTTGCCATTCTCGTAAAGCCGCAGGAAGGAGAAATCGAGGTCGTAGCGCGGGAAGTTGAAATTGTCGGGATCGCCGCCGAAGAACGCGGTGTCGAATTCCACCGCGAAGACCAGCCGCACATCCGAATATTTGCGATAGGTGTAGAGCTTGTATTGGCCGCCATCGTAAAGCGTGAGCACCTGACAGCGATGCGTGGCCTCGCGTCCCGTGCAGGCCTGCTTCTCTACATTGGCGATCGCGGCATTGCGGGCGCGGGCGAAATCCGCGTCTGATTTTCCCTTGGTGGCGGCGCCGATCGTGGTGGTGACATCGCCGATGGTCTGCAGGATTTCGGCCTGCGTGCCCGGACATTGCTGCTCGTCTTCGGAACGCGCCGTGAAGAAGCCGTTCTTGACGTAATCATGCTCCGGCGAAGAGAGGTTCTGCGCACAGCCCGCGACGCAATGATGATTGGTCAGGACGAGGCCATTGGGCGACACCACCGAAGCCGAACAGCCGCCGGCCAGTCTGACCGCACTAGAGCGCACATGATCGAGCCATTTCTGGTCGATGGTGACGCCGTATTTCTGCTTCACGGCGGCAGCGGGGAAATTGTCGAAGGTCCACATGCCTTCATCGGCGAGCGCGGATGAGCTCGCACAGACAAGCAAAGTGGTTAGGAGGTTTTTCAAACGCATGGTCCGTTTCTCATTCGGGAGCCTGGGCGGGTCAATTCATTATTATGTCAGGCGGCGGAAATCCAATAGGGCCCGGTCTGGATTGGCGGAACTCGGCATTGTGGGCCCGGGACGGCGTCCCGCGGCATCAGGCGTCTTCCCCGGTGAGGCGGCAGTAATAGCGCCATTCCGTGACGACGGGATCGCCGGGTTCGCCGGGCCGCGCTCCGCGCACGGTGAGCCGTTCCATCGCGGGGCGAAGGCCCTCGCGGTCGGCTTCCGAAATCGGCCGGGGTGTACCCAGCAAACGGGCCTGATAATTCATGGTCGCAAGCTCGTTCAGGCCCAACGCGATGACGCCGGCTTCCTCGATACTGTCCGTGGCGGTGGTGATGCCGTGCCCGCGCATCAGGCAGGCACGCTTCGCACCAATCGTGGCGGAGAGCTCGCGCCCCAACTCGGGGGTGTTGATCAGCACGCTCTTCTCAAAGACGGGAGGTTCTTCCAACGCAATGCCAAGGCCGAACGGATCATAGCCGCCATAGATCGGCAGCAACGGCATGCCGCAGATGGTGAACAACACCAATGTCGGCGGGTGCAGATGCAGCACCGCGTTCACTTCGGGCCGCGCGCGATAGATTTCGGTGTGGATGAAAACCTCGCTTGGCGTACGCAATCCCTTGGGCATGCCGGCCACGGGCTTTCCGTCGAGACCGATTTCGACCACCTCGTCTTCCGTCGTGTAGCGCACGCCCGATTCCGCCGGGCCGCGCGCGCGGATGAAAATGCGGTTGGTGCCCGGAATGCGCGCGCTGATGTGTCCGCGAAGCGCGCGTGTCAGCTCCATCTTGCCGAGCACGCGGCAGGCTTTGGCGATGCGGATGCGGATGTCGGTTGTGTCCGTCACGATTGTGCTTTCTGGTTTGACAATTGTCGAAACTCCCCCCTTCCGGCGCCCACGCGGCTTCGCCGCGATTCAGAATATTGGCGTGCAACGCACGCCGAGGCCACCTTCCCCCTCAAGGGGGGAAGGGATAATGCCTGCACTATAGCTCAGGCGGCTTTAGGCGGGAGCATCGTCAGCTCCTTTTGATAGACCTCATCCATGCGGGAGGTGAGCCCGTGCTTGGCGAGGGCTTCGGCGAACATGGCGCGCACCTTGGGGTCTTCGTCGGCGTAATCGATCTGATTGCCGCCCAAGCGCCGGCTGATCCAGGAGAGCGGCACGCCTTGCGCGTTGCGCGGCGAGAAATGCTTGAAGGCGAGATAACGCGCCGGGCTGGGCCCCGAATTGAAATGCTGATGAAACCAGCGATTGGGAGGCACGATCAGCGTGCCGACCTGCCATTCGTAGCGCTGCGGTTCTTCGCCGTCCGGCCACATCAGCGAATAGCCTTCGCCGGAGAGCA
>JAXDMY010000014.1:0-13969 GCA_034665805.1 Alphaproteobacteria bacterium | reverse complement strand
CAACGAAGGGAGGAAATGATCTGGTGTCAGGCGGCCGCTGCGCAGGGACTGAACGAACCGCCGTCGGTGATAATCTCCCAAAAGGCCTGGCGTTCGCGCATCACGGCATCCAACATCGCATCTACATCAATGTAACAGGGCTGACGCAGGCCACGAAACTCAACCGGTGGGCCGATCGCCCTAAATCGAATCGACATAGCCGCAAACATACGGATCAAGGTCGGTTCCATCATCGCGCACCAATGGGTGATGCCATGCTGTAGGCTCATCCTCACGAGGCCCTGAAACAACCCAAGGCGCATCATCGGACCAAAATTGCTCACCGCAATGTCTGCTTCGGTAGGTTCGGAGTAGGTCATCAGGCAGCGGAAATGACGGGAGATACTGAAACGCGACGCCTCGGCCATGGTATGGACAGGTAACGAAAGCAGTAGTCTCGCGGAGTCCATATCAAGCAGCCGTTGAACGGCAAAGCTGCGTTCCGGCGCATGTACGAGCGGCAATATCAGACGTACCGTCCCCAAGGCAACGCGTGTCTCGCGGGCGACGAGGAGGCTTTGAACCGCGTGCGAGTCGAATTCATCCGTTTCCACACCATCGGAATTCTCCGACGACTCTTCAAATCCGTTTTCGACGCAATATACCTGATACCGAACCTTCTGCGCTTGGCAAATGAGCTCTGGCGTGTCGGCGTTTAGCATCTCAAAACGTGAATTGAATCCTCGAAGAAGCGTGTGGCCGGTGTTCTTACAAGCTACGGAATGGCGTTCTGTCAACCGTTCAAGCGCGTGCGTCATCTTGGACATTACTTACTTACCCTGCTGTTTATCCGCTCATGCCGTAGTCGAGCGAAGACGGTGCGCTACCACGCCCAGAGGTCATCGCTCTTAGTCGATGAACGAGGGCGTACGCCTCAGCCTTAAACCCCGCATGCGCAGGATCTGTGCGTGGGACGGGTGATATGGTCCGCATCTACGATTGCGAAACGGCCCATGCCCGACGAATAGCTTTCGCGCTGTGCCCTGTCGAGTAACATTTCGGGTTCGGGCTCGAGTATCGAGCCTACTGATAGGCTGAAGCTACTCCGGTTGGATGCGGCTACGCGGCTTTGAGAGGGGGCCCTACCGGCATTCCAGTCACAAAGCTTTTTTCTGACTGGGCCGCTTCGCCTTCGAGGGCAGAGGCGTACCCAAGAAGATCTGCAACGGATGGGCCACCGCTGAACGTCGCGGCAAGCTGACGCGCGTCAGATGCTTCCGCCCGGAATTCTGAAATCTCTGCCGCGATTTGCTGTCTCGACATCATCATGACAGAAACGCAGTTGTGCAGTATCGGTTCCCACAACCAACGAAGGCATTGTGATTTCCCTTCGGTGCGCCTGAGCCTGCTGCCCCGCCATGCATGTGGCCGCGTTTCTTGCCAGAAACGGCCGGCGAAGCACACGAGCCACCGACGCGGGTTCGCGCGCCACAGCGGCGGCTTTCCAACATAGCTTTGACTGAGGAGGAGCTCATCACAGTCAACGGGCATGCGCGCCATGCTCGATTATTTCCTCGCGCCCATCCTCGACGTCATGGACATGGGGGGGACGCTAGACGAGCCGCCAAACGCTCAATTCAGAAGCCCTCATACCAGTTGCATGGGGGCTTTTTGTTTTCCGTCCAACCGGTCCGATCTCCGCAACCCGCGCGTGAATGCGTCTCCCGCTCGAACAGTTTCGCTGTCAAACTGCGTGAGATCGATTGAGCCCGCGCGACGCGCGAGAGGAAGCAAACGCCATGGCCCGCGAGTCATCCCAAGTCGCTAACAGCATCAAGATCGATGCGTACAACCATTATCTTCCGCCGCCCTATCTCGAACTGATCAAGCAGCATTCGAAGGACACCGGCATCGTCAAGCGCATGGCGAGCATCCGCGTGCTGTGGGACCTTGACGCCCGTGCCGAGCTGCTAGGCCAATGGCCGGAGGTGAGACAAATCCTGACGTTGGGCCTGCCCCATCCCGAAGGGCTTGGCGGGCCTGAAATCTCCATTCCCGCCGCGCGCGCGGCCAATGACGGCATGGCGCAAGCGTGCAGCCGCTGGCCGGAGAAATTTCCCACTTTCGTCGCCTCGCTGCCGATGAACGATGTGCCGGCCGCGCTCGAAGAGATGGACCGTGCGATTCTCACGCTGGGCGCGCGCGGCATTCAGATCGGTACGAATATCCTGGGCCGGCCGCTGGACGAGCCGGAATTCTTCCCCGTCTTCGAACGGATGGCGAACCATCATCGGCTTCCGATCTGGATGCACCCGCTGCGCCAGCAAAGCTTCGCGGACTACCGCAGCGAACCCAAATCCCGCTACGAAATCTGGCAGGTGCTGGGCTGGCCCTACGAGACCAGCGCGGCGATGGCGCGCATCGTTTTCTCCGGCCTGTTCGACAGGCTGCCGGAGCTGCGCATCATCACCCATCATTGCGGCGGCATGCTGCCTTACTTCTCGGGCCGGGCGGAATCACTGTGGGCGCAACTTGGGTCGCGCACGGCGGACGAGGATTACAGCCAGCTTCTCAAGCGCATGACCAAGCCACTGATCGAATATTTCCGCATGTTCTACGGCGACACGGTGCTGGGAGGTTCGGCTTCCGCTTTGCGCTGCGGCTTGGATTTTTTCGGCCCCGACCGCGTCGTCTTTGCCAGCGATTGTCCGTTCGATCCCGAAGGCGGCGCGATGTTCATCCGCGAAGGCATCCGCTCGATCGCGGACCTGAATCTCGCCCATGACGTCGAACGCAAGATCTACTACACCAACGCAATCAGGCTAATGCGGCTTCCACCGCCGAAGTAAACCCGCGCTATGGCTTCTCGGCTGGCACGCGAAAGATGCGCAACAGCATGGCGAGACCCGAATAATAGCCCAGCACTCCGGCCAGCTCGACCACGCGGCGGCGGCCGAATTGGGCTACCGCTTTGTCGAAAAGCGCGTCGGGAACATCGCGCGTTTCAAAGAAGCTCGTCGCGAATTCATACAGGAGTTGCGAGTCCGCATCGTCGAATCGCGGCGTCTCGCGTCTCCCCAAGGCGGCGATCACCGCGTCGGCAACGCCCGCCTTGCGCGCTTCGGGCGCGTGCACCGAGAATTCATATTCCGCCCCCCAATGGGTCGCGGTGATCAAGACGAGGAGCTCGGAAAGTCTGGGTCCTAGCTGCGTGCGATAACGGCAAAAGGCGCCAAGCGCCTGAGTGAGCGAGGCGAGCTCCGGGCTTTCCAGAAGGATGTGGAATGGTGTGGGAACCACGCCGCCCCGCGGCGCGGCGATGGCGTCGAATACGACCCGCTGCTCGGGTGAAAGCTGTCCGGAATCGAGCTTGTGAAATCGGGGGCTCATCTACTCGGCCAGAGCGGGCGCGATTGCGCGTTTGGGCTCGGCCTTCATCGCCAATGCGAGGACGGCAGCGAGGAACAGGAACGCGGCAAGGGTGATGAGAGCAAGCGTGAAGCTTCCGGTCGCATCCTTCACCACGCCGATCAGCCAGGGACCGAGGCCACCGAACTGAGCCACGATATTCACGAAGGCGATGCAGGTCGCAGCGGCAGCGCCGGTGAAGAAGGAACCCGAGATGGTCCAGAACAAGGGCGAGGCGGCCAAGACCGCGCCATTGCCGATGCAGAGCAAGGCATATGCCAGGACGGGATTGGACACGAGCGCGCTGGCGAGAAGTCCCACGCCGGCGACCACATAACATCCCGCCATGTGGCCCTTACGGTCGCCGACACGATCGGAGCGTCGGCTGACCAGGATCGCGCCGATGACGCCAAGCGCGGGAGGAACCGCGGACAGGAAACCAACCTGCAGATCGCTGAGCTGACCCATTTCCTTGATGATCTGCGGCAGCCACAGCAACAGCCCGTAGAGCCCGATCAGACCACAGCCGAACACGATGCCGAGATTCCACGCGCGAGGATCCTTCAGCACGGCGGCGAAGCCGGGATCGCCGGACTGTCCCAGTGCCGCTCTTTCGCTATCAAGCTTTGCGACGAGCCATTCGCGCGATGTCCGGTCCAGCCATGTCGCCTGGTTGGGGCGATCGGTCAGCCAAACCAGAACGAAGAAGCCCAGCAGGATCGGCGGCGTGCCCTCGATGAGGAACATCCATTGCCAGCCATGCAGGCCGAGAAAATTATCCAAATAGGTGAGGATCGCACCGGCGATCGGTCCGCCGATGATGGTCGAGCACGAGGTTGCGATGATGTAGCCCGCAATTGCACGGGCGCGATATTTTTCGGGGAACCAATAGGTGACGTAAAGGGCAGCCGCGGGAAGAAATCCGGCTTCTGCCAAACCCAGGACGAAACGGAGCACGTAGAAACTGGTTGCGTCGCGCACAAAGGCGGTCGCCGTCGAAACGATTCCCCAAGCGAGCAGGATCACGCAAAGCCACACCCTGGCGCCCAGCCTGTGCACCATCATATTGCTGGGGATTTGCAAGAGGACATAGCCGGCGAAGAAAATCGAGGCGCCGGAGCCATAAACGGTCGCGGAGAACCCAAGGTCCTGGTTCATCCTGAGCGCGGCGAAGCCGACGTTCACGCGGTCGACATAGTTAAAGAACATCAGAACGAACAGCATCGGAACCAGCCGCCAGTAGACCTGGCCGATCGTTCTTGCTTCGATGCTGTTATCCAAAGCTCGCGCTCCGCGAAATTCTTCGATGATCTGTGCACTTGCAGTGTGCCGCAGCCGAGGACCCCAGACAAGGAACCCGAGGGGCACGCGGCTGCGGATAGGGCTTTTGCCGGCCCGGCGTTCCTCTAATATGGGGGGATCGCAATTTGCATTACCGGTGCGAGGGGAAACCCGTTGCATCCGAGGAGATACCTCCATGGCAAAACTTCGTCACATCGCGCTGGTTGTCTCGGACGTCGAGGCATCCGCGCGATTCTATGAGCAGGCCTTCGATCTGAAGCGCGTCGGAAAGGCGCGGCGCGGAATCTATCTGTCGGATGGGACGGTGAATCTCGCCCTCCTCCAGGTCGAGGGCGATGAAAAGCCCCGCCTCTACCATTTCGGTATGTTTGTCGATGATCTCGCCGAGTCAGAAAAAAAGGCGACCGACGCCGGCGCGCAGTACCTCGCGGGACGGCCGACTTCGCCGGACTCGTTCTACGAATGCAAATATCGCGATCGCGACGGCATCGTCTTCGACATCACCCATAATGGCTGGGTCGGCTCGGTGAAGGATGTGATCCCGGCCAAAGAACAAGAACCGGCCGGCGCCTGAACAAACAACCAAGAATTCGAGGGTTTTCATGGATCGGTCGCGCAATCGCGTGCTGATCGTCGGCGCAGGTCCGGTGGGTCTGTGCCTCGCGCTCAAGCTCGCCAAAGAAGGCGTCGCGAGCCTGCTGATCGAGCAGCTCGCGGATGAGAATTTTCTCGATCAGGCGCCGCGCGCTGGCACCAATCATCCCGCGACACTGGAGATGTATGACGACATCGGGCTTTACCAAAAGCTCGAGCCGCGCGGCATCATCGCGCCGTTGTTCCATTATTGGGACCGCGAGAAAGCCGAGCTTATTGCCGAATTCGACCATGTCCATTTAAAGAACGACACGCCATTCCCGTTTGCGCTCCAATGCGAACGCATCAAAATCGTGGAAGAGGCGCTGAAAATGGCGAAGGCCCATCCGCTGATCGAGGTGCGAATGGCGACCAATTTCACGGGCTTCACCCAGGACGCCGACGGCGTGACGGCCTCTGTGGAGAACGCGGCCGGCGAGCACGAAGCGTTGACGGGCCGCTACATTGTCAGCGCCGAAGGCGCGCGCAGCATCGTGCGGAAAGAGTGCGGCATCGAATTCGAGGGATTCACCTATCCCGACCGCACGCTGAATATCGAAGTGGCCTATGATTTTCGCCGGCACGGCTATACCGACCGCAACTATATTTCCGACCCCAAGGAATGGTCGAACCTGTTCCACTGGAAGGGGCCGCCGGAACGCTGGCGCGTTCATTTTCCGACCAAGCCCGATGAGGACCCGGACGCCTTGATGGCGCCCGAAGCCATGCAGCGAAGGCTGCAAGGATTTCTTCCGACCGGCCGGCCCTTCGAGATCGTAGGCTGCAACCTCTACACGGTGCATCAGCGCGTGGCACAGAAATTTCGTTCCGGGCGCGCCATTGTCGCGGGCGATTCGGCGCATGTGAACAGCCCGATCGGCGGCATGGGGCTGAACAGCGGCGTTCACGACGCGTTCAATCTAGCGGAGAAGCTCGCGCGCATCTGGCGCAAAGAGACCGATGATTCGGCGCTCGATCAGTATGAACGCCAGCGCCGCCACATCGCGGTCCAGCACACGCAAGCGCAGACCATCCGCAACAAGAAATTGCTGCAGGAAAAAGATCCGGCGGTGAGGCAGCGCAATCACGACGAGCTCAGGTGCGCGGCATCCGATCCCAAACTCGCACGCGAATTCCTGCTTAAGTCATCGCTTATCAGCAGCGTGCGCGAGGCGGCCCGGATCGACTGACGTTCGATTTGCCCGGTTGGTAAGATCAGAAGGGGATTTGAAGATGGCGGATGTCGAGCGGATTTCCACCGATGCCGCGCCCAAGCCCGCCGGCCATTATTCGCAAGGGTGCCGCTATGGCGACCTTATCTTCGTGTCGGGCCAGCTACCGGTCAGCCTCGAAGGCAAAGTTCTTGCGGACAAGAGCTTCGAAGACCAGGTGCGCCAGGCGCTCGCCAATCTCCTTGGCATCGTGAAGGAAGCGGGCAGCGGACCGGACCACGTGCTGAAGGTCACCGCCTTCATTGTCGGGGTCGAGAACTGGCCGGCCTTCAACACCGTCTATGCCGAGATTTTCGGCGCGGCGCGCCCTGCGCGCTCGGTGGTGCCCGTACCGGCGCTGCACCATGGCTGTCTCATTGAGCTCGAAGCCATCGCCGCACGCGGTTGAATTGGCGCGCGATTCTCAAATCCATTACAGTGGAATTCCCACGTCTCCGGCGCCAAGCCACCCAAGAGGAGCCCATCATGGACGGGATCGCATGCACGATCCTTCGCGGCGGAAGCAGCAAGGGAATCTATATCGAACGCGATGCGCTGCCGCCGCCGGGAGTGGAGCGCGACCGCCAAATCCTCGATCTCTTCGGCAGCCCCGATGTGCGTCAGATCGACGGGCTGGGCGGCGCCGACAAGCTCACCAGCAAGGTCGCGGTCATGGGCAGGCCGACGCGCGGCGATTGCGACATCGACTATCTGTTCGGGCAAGTCGGGACGGTGATCCCCCGCGTCGATTGGACGAGCAATTGCGGCAATCTTTCCGCCGGCGCCGCGCTCTACGCGGTCCACAAACGATATGTGCCGCTCGACGGCGATTCGGTGAAGATCGCCATCCATCAGGTGAACACCGGCCGGCGCCTGCGCGCGACCATCCCCTTGCTCGATGGCAAGCCGGCGTCGAAGGGGGACTTCGCTATCGGCGGGGTGCCGGGCACGGGGCCGCGCATCGATCTCGATTTCGGCGATTTCGGCGGCGGCGCCATGAAGAAGGGCGTTCTTCCGACGGGGAACCCCGTGGATCGGTTCGACGTGCCCGGGCTCGGGCGCATCGATGTCAGTGTCATCGATGCGGCGAATCTCTGCATCTTCGTGCGGGTCGAGGATGTCGGGATCGATCCACTGACCGGTGTGGAGGAGCTGCAGGCCGACCGCGCATTGATCGATCGGCTGGAAGCCATCCGCGCGACGGTCTCACGCGATATCGGCTTCATCACCGAAGGCGACGTGGTCGAAGAGATGAAGGTTCGCGTCAATCCGCTGCTTTTCGCGGTGGCGCCGCCCGCCACCTACAAGGCGCTGAACAATGTCGTCGTGAACGAAGACGACCACGACATCCTTTCCCGGTCCATGGCGCGGCGCGCCTTTTCCAAGGCGCATCCGGGCACCGGGTCCATCGGCACCTCGGTGGCTTGTGGCATCGAGGGCACGATCGCGCAAGCCGCCTATCGCGGAAAGTCTGAACGCGGAAAATCCTATAGCGTCCGCATCGGCCATCCGGGCGGACATCTGGAGGTGCGCGCCCGGCTCGATCCGATCAGCAATCAGCCACCGATGCTCGAATCGGCGATTCTAGGGCGAACGGCGCGCGTGATCATGGACGGCTGCGCCTATCTCAAGGCGTGAGCCGGACCCGCAATTTCCACCTGCGCGACAGTTTCGGCGCGCGAATTTTCTAAAGGCAAGATGATGGACGACAAGAAACCGACAAGCGGTCTTTCGCTCGAAGCCGTGACGGATTGGTGGGAGAGCGAGATCACGAATGTTGCCCCGGGATCGATCCGCGTTCGCGGTTATAGAGTCGAGGAATTGATGGGTCGGATCAGCTTTTCATCCATGATCTGGCTGGTTCTGCGTGGCGAGCTTCCCACCCAGCGGCAGGCCGATCTCTTCGGCGCGGTGCTCGTCGCCGGCGTCGATCACGGGCCGCAGGCGCCATCCATTTCCATCGCCCGCATGGCGATTACCTGCGGCATCGGTATCAACAGCGCCATCGCGAGCGGGGTCAATGCGCTGGGCGACGTGCATGGCGGTGCGGGCCAGCAATGCATGGAGCTGCTCGGCGACATCCACCGCCGCCATGTGGGAGGGATGGATTTGAGCGTGGCCGTGACCGCGGGTCTGGACATGTTCCGCGCCAAGCATGGGCGTTTCATTCCCGGCTTCGGTCATCGTTTCCACCCCGTCGATCCGCGCTCCGCCCGGTTGGCGGAACTGATTGGACACGCGGCGCGCGATGGCGTGGTGACTGGAAAATATTTGTCGGTCGGAGACGCGGTGCAACAGAGCCTGTCCCACGGAAAGCGTGCCTCCTTGCCGATGAACGTCGACGGCATCACGGCGGTCCTCCTGCTGGAGCTGGGTTTCGCGCCGGAGATGGGGCGCGGCATCTTTGTCCTTTCCCGCAGCGTGGGCATTTGCGCGCATGCCTTCGAGCAATCGCAGCGCGGCGAGCGCATCAAAGGACCAACGCCGCCGGAATTCGGCTTCCGCTATACGGGCGTGCAGCCGCGCGACCTGCCGGACGACAAAGATCTCCCGCGATGACAGCGCCTCCCGCGCCAAAGCCGCTTCCGCTCGCCGGCATCCGCGTGCTCGAATTCGGCCATACGATTCTGGGACCCTGTTGCGGCATGGTGCTGGCGGATCTCGGCGCGGAGGTGATCAAGATCGAGCCGCCGGGCGGCGAGCGCACGCGCCGGTTGAAAGGTTTCGGCACCGGCTATTTCGCCTATTACAATCGCAACAAGAAAAGCGTGATCCTGGATTACAAATCGGCGGAAGATGCCGGCGTCGTGCGCGAGCTGATCGGAAGCGCCGACGTGCTGGTCGAGAATATGGCACCGGGCGCACTGGCCCGCGCCGGATTGGGGGCCGAGGATGCTCACGCGATCAAACCACAGCTGATCTACTGCTCGCTGAAGGGATTCCTGGAAGGTCCCTATGCGGGACGGGCTGCGCTCGACGAGGTCGTCCAGATGATGAGCGGGCTGGCCTATATGACGGGCCCGCCCGGCATGCCGCTCCGCGCTGGAACGTCGATTTCCGATATATTGGGGGGAATCTTCGGGGCCATGGGAATCCTGATCGCCTTGCGCGAGCGTGACCGCGGGGCGCGCGGCGCCGTCGTGGAAAGTGCGCTGTTCGAGACCGCCGCGTTCCTGATGGGCCAATTCATGGCGTCGAGCGCGATAAGTGGCCTGCCCGCGCCGCCAATGCCCGCGCGTGTCAGCGCCTGGGCTGTGTATGAGCTGTTTGAGACCTCGGAAGGTGGCCGCGTCTTTATCGGCATCACCAGCGACAATCAATGGGCGAGCTTTTGCCGGGAGTTCACGCGGCCCAAGCTTTTTGCGGACGCCTCGCTGGCAACCAATGAGGCGCGGGTCGAGGCACGGCCCCGCCTCATCCCCGAACTCGTCGCGCTGTTCAAAGCCCTTCCCGCGGGCGAGATCGAACGGCGCTGCCTTGCCGCCAATCTGCCATTCGCTCTGATCGCCCGGCCCGAGGATTTGTTCGACGACCCGCAGCTCAACGCCAATGGCAGCCTGGCCGATACGATTCTTCCGGGCGGCATCGCAACCAAACTGCCGAAGCTTCCTTTGCGCATGGACGGTGATGCCTTCGACTTGCGCAGCAATCCGCCCAAAGCCGGCGAGCATACGCGCGAGATTCTGGACGGACTTCGCGGCGGCGTGAAACCATGACCCCGCTCTCCGTCGCCATCCTCGATGATTTCCAGAACGTCACGCGTGAACTTGCCGATTGGGGGCGCCTGCCGCCGCATGTCGGCGTCACGATCTTCAACGAGCATTTCGAAGGCGAGGAGCTGATCCGCCGGATTTCCCCTTTCGACGTGCTGGTCATCACGCGCGAGCGCACCCCATTCCCGCGCGGCGTCCTGGAGCGGCTACCGAAGCTAAAGCTTCTGGTGACGGCGGGATCGCGCAATCTCGGCATCGATTTGGCGGTGTGCCGGGACCATGGCGTTCTGGTCTGTGGCACCGAAGCGGGAAGCTCGCCCACGGCTGAGCTCGCCTGGGGGCTCATCCTTTCGGTAGCACGCCACATTGCCGAAGAAGACAGAAACCTGCGTTCCGGCAAATGGCAATCGACGATCGGAATCGCGCTCAAGGGCAAGACCCTGGGGATTCTCGGACTGGGCCGCCTGGGCTCGCAAATGGCGCAAATCGGCCTTGCCTTCGGGATGAAAATTATCGCCTGGAGTCAGAACCTGACGGCCGAGCAGGCCGCCAAAAGCGGCGGGACACGCGTCGAGAAATCCGATCTGTTCCGCTTGGCCGATGTCTTGACCGTTCACGTCCTGCTCAGCGAGCGCACGCGCGGGCTGGTCGGCCGGAACGAGATCGCGCTGATGAAAAAAAACGCCATTCTCATCAACACCGCGCGGGCCGCCATCGTCGATGAAACAGCCTTGGTGGAAGCGCTCGTCGAGGGGCGCATCGCGGGCGCGGGGATCGATGTTTACTCCCGCGAACCCTTGCCGGTGGATGCGCCCATCCTGAAAGCCCCCAACACCGTGCTCACGCCGCATCTGGGTTATGTCACAAGCGAGACCTACGGGATCTATTTTCCGCAAGGTCTGGAGGACATCGAGGCGTGGATCAAAGGCGCGCCCATCCGCATCATCGTGGATTAGCAATGGGCGCGAGCGCAGAGATCATCAGCTTCGACAAAGTCGGCCGGTCCTTCGCCCAGAAGAGCGGCGAGTTGGTCGCGACCAAGGACATCAGCGTGCGTATTGGCGAGGGCGAAATCGTCACCATCGTCGGGCCGTCCGGCTGTGGCAAAACGACGATGCTCAATCTCGTCGCGGGATTGCTGAAGCCTTCGACGGGCACCGTTCTCTACCGCGGTGCGCCTATTGCGGCGATCAATGGCCGCACCGGCTATATGACGCAAAGCGATCATCTCCTCCCCTGGCGCGATGTGGCGAGCAATATCGCCGTGCCGCTGGAAATCCGCGACATGCCTCGCGCCGAGCGCCGCGAACGCATAGCCGAACTCATTGCGCTTGTCGGCCTCAAACATTTCGAGACCGTGTATCCCTCGCGTTTGTCGGGTGGCATGAAGAAACGCGCCGCGCTGGCGCGGCTTCTGGCCTACGATCCGGAAACCCTGCTGCTGGACGAGCCCTTCGCAGCGCTTGACGCGCAATTGCGCGTGCGCATGCAGAAGGAGCTTTTCGGCTTGAGCCGGCGGCTGAAGAAGACCGTACTGTTCGTCACGCATGATCTGGACGAAGCGGTGGCGCTGGGCGACCGCTGCCTCGTCTTCTCTCCCCGGCCCGGGACCATCATCAAGGATGTGCAGATCCCCCTTGCCAGAGACCGCAACATCATGGAGCTGAGGCGCGACCCGCTCTACCAGCGCGTCTGCGCGGAATTGTGGGATTTCATTGCGCCCGCGATCGAACAGCAGGCGCAATAGGGAGGCAATCCATGAAACTCTTTCTCGGGCGCGTTCTTCTTATCGGTGTGTTATTGGCGCTGTGGGAGATCGCGTCCCAGACCATTGCCGATGAATTCTTCATCAGCCGGCCGACCGTCATCGCGCAGAAATTCGCGGCGCTGGTGACGAGCGGCCGGCTTTTCTACCATGGCGGAATCACGGTCGTCGAAACCCTCGCCGGATTCGTCGCGGGCGCGGCCGCCGGAATTCTCGTGGGCCTGCTGTTGGGGCGCAATGAGGGCCTCGCGCGATTGCTCGATCCGATCCTGGTTGCGATCAACAGCCTTCCCAAAGTGGCGCTCGCGCCGCTCTTCATCATGTGGTTCGGCATCGGGATCGGGATGAAGATCATCCTCACCGCGACGATCGTGTTCTTCCTGGTGTTCATCAACACCTATAGCGGCGTGCGCAATGTCGACCCCGAACTGGTGGAGATCCTGCGCTTGATGGGAGCGAAGGAACGTCACCTGATCGTGAAGGTCATCATACCTTCGGCTTTGCAGTGGGTTTTCGCCGGTCTCCAGCTTTCCATTCCCTATGCGTTGATCGGCGCGGTGGTAGGGGAAATCATGGCGGCCAATCGCGGCCTTGGGTTCCTGCTGCAGGATGCGGCGGGACAGCTGGACACAGGAGGCGTTTTCGCGGCGCTGCTCGGGATCATAGGGCTGGCGCTTCTGCTGCAATGGGCCGTCCGCCTGTGCGAGAGGCTTCTCACGCCTTGGAAGGACGTTACGCGCGAACGGGAAATTGCCGTATAAGGCTGGTGCGTTCTTCCGGCCGGACCATGCTTCGACCCGCGCGCTCCCTGATTTGGCTCATAGCCGCATTGTTCGTGGCGCCTGCCGCGCATGCCGCGACTGTGCGCGTCGCGGCAGGGACCGAGGGCCTCGTCCATGTGCCGCTCTATCTGGCCATCGATGCCGGGTTCATGAAAGCAGAGGGCATCGACGTCGAGCTCATCCAATTTCGCGGCGGTGGGCCGGCGATTTCCGGTCTTGCCAGCGGCAGCGCGGAATTCTGCTCGTGCTCGGTCCAGAATGCCGTGAACGCGGCGGTCAAGGGTGCCGATGTCAAACTCATCGGCACGCTGGAGGCGGAATATGCCAGCAACATCGTCATCCGCGGAGATGTCGCCAAGCGTCTCAATCTCACACGCGACACGCCGATGGAGCGCCGGCTTGCGGCCCTGCGGGGCCTGAAGATCGCCGTCAGCGGGACCGCGGGCAGCGCCGATTTCCTGATGCGCTATCTGACGTTGCGCGCGGGACTCTCGCCCGAACGCGACATCACCATTCTCTATATGTCCGGGAACGGACCGATGCTGGCGGCGCTTTCTGCGGGACGCATCGATGGTTTCGCGCTGTCCTCGCCAACCTCGGATATTGCCATGCTTCGTTACAAGGGAATGATGCTGCTGAATATGGCGCGTGGCGAATACGAGCCGCTGAAGGGTTATCCTTCCATCTCGCTCTCGGCGCGGGCATCCTGGCTCAAAGCCCATCCCGATCTGGCGCGCGGATTTCTGCGGGCGCTCGCGCGGGCGGACCGCATGATCCAGATGAATCCCGATGCGGCAAAGGGAATTGTGCGCAAGCGCTTCGGCGATATCGAACCCGATATTTATGACGCAGCCTGGAAGAGCAATGTCGCCGCATTCCCAGCCAATCCGCGCATGGACGAAAAGGACGTGGGCCGCGCCATCGCGTTCCTGACCGAAATTGCGGGCGAGAAAGCTCCCGGCGCGGCGCGCGATTATGTCGACGACTCCTATGCCGATGCGGCGATGGCGAGTCTCAAATGAGACGATTCCTCCTCGCCATCATCGCAACCGCCCTTATCGGTTTCTCGCCCGTCGATGCGGCCGAGAAGGTGCGCCTTGGCATGCCGACGGAGGGCTTCCTCTACACGCCGCTCTATCTCGCGATCGATGCGGGGTTCATGAAGGACGAAGGCCT
>JAXDMY010000013.1:0-2708 GCA_034665805.1 Alphaproteobacteria bacterium | reverse complement strand
ACTTCTTCTGCAAACTCAAACAATTCCGCGCCATCGCAACCCGTTATGACAAAACCGCCAGAAACTTCCTTGCCGCAATCCACCTCGCAGCTGCTATCATTTGGCTCAATTGAGGACAGGCCCTAGTTCAAATCAGATGGATATGGAGCCCTGGGGGGGCGAGGGGCGCAGGAATCAGCGCCGGAACGAATGACTGCAAAGGGATCACGGCCCCGGGCGGAAGTCGTGGAGCCGGGCGAGAAGACGAGCGTGCATTGGAGGTCCGGCACAAATGAGGCTTCGATGCTGGGGTTTCTCGCGATTGTAGATCAAGAGATCGCCCTCTTTGGTGGTCACGCGCCCTCCTGCCTCGTGGACCATGAGGTCAGCCGCCGCGACGTCCCAATCCGATTTGGGCGACAACGAAATCATGGCGTCGAATTCGCCGGCGGCCACGAGCGCCATGCGATAGGCGGCCGATGCGCGCGTTTCAACTGTGATGGAGTTAGGCCAGGGATTTGCCCAGCGCGCGGGGTCCATCATTTTTTTTTCCGCCAAGAAACGGCAACCTTCGAAATTGGATCGGACGCTGACCCGGACAAACGCACCATTCTTCCGCGCGCCTTCTCCCTTCGTGGCCTCGAACATGTCGTCGGTGATCGGGTTGTAGATCGCGCCCGACACAGGCCTGCCATTCTCGACGATTGCCGCCACGATGGTGAAATCCGGACGGTGCTTGAGAAAGCCATGGGTGCCGTCGATCGGGTCCACGACGAATACGCGCTTGCGCATGAGCCGGGCGGGATCGTCTTTGGTTTCCTCCGACATCCAGCCATAGGCCGGCCGCGCGGCCAAAAGCCTCTGCCGGAGGAAATTGTCGATTTCGATGTCCGCTTCCGTGACCGGATTGCCGTGACTTTTGTTCCAGCTTTTATAGGTGCCGCCGAAATAACGCCGCGCGATGTCGCCGGCTTCGCGCAATTGTTCAGCAAGAATCTCGGTATCGGCCGCGTTGTCACTCTCCGGCAATCGTCATCCCCTCAATGCGCACGGTGGGCGCATCCGTGCCGTGCCGGAACACCAGATCGTTGGCGGGCGTGAGCGCGCGATACATGTCTTTCAGATTGCCCGCGACGGTGATCTCGCTGACCGGATAAGCAAGCTTTCCGTTCTCGATCCAGAATCCGGCGGCGCCACGCGAATAATCGCCCGTGACATTGTTCACGCCCATGCCGATGAGCTCGGTGACATAGAAGCCCTCGCGCACATCCTCCATCAACTCGTCAGGCGATAGGTTCCCCGCCGCCATATAGAGGTTGGTGGAGGAGGGCGAAGGCGGACCACCGGTGCCGCGCGAGGCATGGCCGGTGGTCTGAAGCCCCAGCTGGCGCGCCGATGCGGAGTCCAGCAACCAGGTGGTGAGCCGGCCCTTGTCGATCAGCACCGTACGGCGATTGGCGACGCCCTCGCCGTCAAAGGGTTTGGAGCGGTGTCCGCGCTTGCGATGCGGATCATCGATGATGGTGACTCCGGCCGCGAAGACGTCTTCGCCCATGCGGTCTTTCAGGAAACTGACGCCACGTGCGATGGCCGCTCCCGATATGCCGCCGGCGAAATGTCCAACCAGGCTGTTCGAGACGCGCGGATCGTAGAACACCGGCACCGCCTGGGTCTTCGCCTTGCGGGGGTTGAGGCGTTTAACGGCGCGTTCTGCAGCCCGTTTGCCGACGGCCTCGGCCGATTCCAGATCGGCGGCGAAACACGAATGGGCGTAATCGTAATCGCGTTCCATCTCGGTGCCTTCACCGGCGATCACCGAAACGGCGACGCTCCGGCTCGTGCGCGTATAACCGCCGAGGAAACCTGCCGATGTCGCGAGCGTGACCATGGTGCGGCCGTAATCCGCGCTCCCGCCTTCCGAATTGGTGACGCCGGACACCTCGAGGGCTGCGCCTTCGGCGGCGCGGGCGCGCTCGACCAGGAGCACCGTCGAAGGCTCCTCCGGATCATCGATTTCCAGCTCGGGCAGACTGGTCGCGAGTCTCTCCTGGGGAGCAAGGCCGGCATATTTGTCCTCCGGCGCAAGCTTGGCCATGGCCACAGCGCGCTCGGGCAGAACCGCCAAGCCAGCATCGGAAAAATCGGTCGAAGAGACGAAGGCGACCTGCTTGCCGACAAAAACGCGTAAGCCCAGATCGGAGGATTCCGCGCGGCCCACATCTTCCAGCTTGCCCAAACGATAGGAGACGCCCACCGATATGTTCTTGAACTCAACCGCGTCGGCGGCGTCCGCCCCCGATTTGAGGGCGGCTTTCACCAACCGGTCGAGACGATCGGCGGCGGCGGGATCGGGAAGTTTCTTGCTCATGGAACCTCAATTGTGGCGGCGGCAAACCGGTGCCGCACGGATAACGCGGGAGATGCGGAATATATAGACCAGCGGGCGGCTTTCCAGCCGCATCAGGCCGGCGCGGTCGCAACCAACAGCAAACATCCAAGAATCCCGACCAAAATGGCGAAGAATGTCAGGATTATGCCCGCCATGCGCAAGTAGGAATGGCCGGTAGGCGTCTCGTGCCCGCGCGCGAGAAAGCCAGTTGCGTGGAGGAGGCGGCCCACCGTCAAAGGAAGGCCGATGGCATGAATGAGGGGCAGACCGGCCCCCAAATTATGCGCGAGCAGAAGAAGGATCAGCGCAATCGGCACATATTCCGTATTGTTCCCATGGG
>JAXDMY010000012.1:0-9011 GCA_034665805.1 Alphaproteobacteria bacterium | reverse complement strand
GCATCATCACGAACATCGCGGCGACCACCGCGAGGAGGTCTGAGATGCACGGTCATCATCACCGCCCTCGGCGCGAATTCGTTCGCGAGACGGAAAATGGCGAGCGCAGCACGACGCGCGTGCAGCTTGAAATGCCGCCCCAGGCCATGGAGCGCCTGCAGCGTCTGAAGGAGCGTACCGAGGCCGCCTCCTATGCCGAAGTGATCCGCAGCGCACTGCGTCTGTTCGAAGCTTTGGTCGATGAGCACGAGAAAGGATCGGAATTCGCGCTGAAGCGGGCCAGCGGCGAAACCTTGGCCTATAAGATCTTTGTCTGATGATCCGGCGGGCCGTCGCGGCGCCTTCGCCCAATTTCGATGCGCGGCCCATGGCCACGCCGGTCGACATTCTGTTGCTCCATTACACGGGCATGGAAACCGGCGCGGCGGCGGTGGCGCGGCTCACCGATCCCGATGCGAAGGTGAGCGCGCATTACACGGTGGATGAAGACGGCACCATCTTCGCCCATGTGCCGGAGGATTGCCGCGCCTGGCATGCGGGTGCTTCCTATTGGGCGGGCGCGCACGACATCAATGCGCGCTCGATCGGGATCGAGATCGTCAATCCCGGCCATGAATTCGGCTATCGCTCCTTTCCCGGCGCGCAGATCGAAGCGGTGATGCGGCTTGCCCAAGACGTGTTCTCCCGCCATCCGATTCCGCCGGAGCGCGTGCTGGGCCATTCCGATGTCGCGCCGGCGCGGAAGCAGGATCCGGGCGAGCTGTTTCCCTGGGGCGAGCTGGCTCTGGCCGGCATCGGCCTCTGGCCGCAGACGCGGAAGAAGCACCTGACGGTTCCCTTCGAAGCCGGTTTGCGCGCCTTCGGTTACGGGTTGCAGCCCGACATGGATGTGTCCGCGAAAACCGTCATCGAAGCGTTCCAGCGCCATTTCCGCCCCAGCCGCATCGATGGCGTCGCAGACAAGGATTGCGAGGCCATCCTCGCCGCACTGCTGCACGAGATCGACTTCCAGCAGTAACACGCGACGCGCATTAGAGTCGTTTTGGTTTGAATCGAATCAAAGAATTGTCATGGCCCGCAAAAGCGGGCCATCCAGGCGATGAAGGCTTCGATGAGCGCGCGGACGCGCGCTCGCTGGGTGGCCCGGTCAAGCCGGGCCATGACATGTCTGTTGTAAGTAAACTCATTCCAAATCGGCGCTAGATTGCGAAACCGATCTCTCGAAAAAAATCATCGCGGAAACGACGGCCACGAGACGCTCGCTTCCTTGATGTCATTCATCTATCCTCCAATTGCGTCAGATGGCCGGATGGCCGCTGGTCCTTCGCAAGAAGGGCTGGAGGAAAGTCCGGGCTCCACGGAAACACGGTGCCGGATAATGTCCGGCGGAGGCGACTCCAGGGATAGCGCCACAGAAATCAAACCGCCTAAGGCCGCAAGGTCCGGCAAGGTTGAAATGGTGCGGTAAGAGCGCACCGCGGTTTCGGCAACGAAGCCGGCACGGCAAGCCCCACCGGGAGCAAGACCAAATAGGGACGGTACTTTGCGCGTTTCCGCGCTGCCGTCCGGGTAGGTCGCGTGAGGTGTGCGGCAACGCACATCCCAGAGGAATGGCCATCTCCCCACCATAGCCTAGGCGAAGGTGGGGAACAGAACCCGGCTTACAGGCCATCTGACGCTATATCCACCGCCGCACGCGGCGAAGATAATCCGTATACTGATTGCTGAATTGGCGCTGCATCTTCGCTTCCTCGAACGGGATGAAAACGAAGTTGCAGAGCAGGAAAAGCAGGATCGGTATGGCGAAGAACGGCAAAGTTCCCGCGTAGAAGGCAATGCCCAAAGTGAGCACGCTCACGCCCAGATACATCGGATTGCGCGTGAAGCGGAACGGGCCGCTGGTGACGAGCTTCTTATTGGTTGCCGAGGCCGGAATGATTTCCGTGCCGGCCGCCGCGAAAGTGGATCGGCCCCAAGCCGCGAGAAAAATTCCCGCGGCGATCAACGACGTCGCAAGCGGCAGCGAGGAGAAATAGACGATGGCAGCCCAAGCGAAACTGCGCTGCATGGCGTAGGCAGCAAGCAGCATCGCGAACATCCAGATCGGCGGTGGAATTTTCACAATCCAGGGTGGATTTGTTCGCGAGTCATCCATCTGCAAACCATCGCACCGGACGGCCGATCCGTACAGGCAAGAACAAATATAGAACGAGGCAATTAGCACTTCGTTTACCCTGGTTACTATACAATTATGCTGTTGACGTTTCGTTCTTAGGAAATAGTGCTTAGAGGTGAAGACGAGCCCAAATGTAGTAAGGCTCCAAGTCCATATTTTCTTTGATCTTTTCGTTGACGGCCCACGTTTTCCCATGCTATCCCATCTGATCCCATGCGTCGCCGCGTGGCGGGTCGGTCTTCCTGATAGGGCCGTTCGCATCTCATGGGTGTCAGGGGATGCAAAGCACCTACCGTGCAACCGTTTGTCTCCACCATCGTCAACAAGCTCGACGCCAAGGGCCGGGTCAGCGTGCCGGCGCCGTTCCGCCAGATTCTGGCCCAGCAGAACCTGCATGGGTTCTACTGCTTTCCATCCTTCGTCAGCCCCTCGCTTGAAGGCTTTGGCGAGACCCTGCTCGCCGATTTTCAGGCGCGCATGGGGGCGGTCGATCCCCTGTTCAGCGAGGATTACGACGCCCAAGCCCAGGCGGTCGTCGGCGAGAGCCAGTTCCTGAATTTCGACGATGAAGGGCGCGTGCGCCTCCCCGACGAATTCATTGCCCATGCCCGCATCAAGGACCGCGTCACCTTCGTGGGCATGATCCAGAAATTCCAGATCTGGGAGCCGGATGGGTTCGAACCTGTACGCCTTGCGCGCATTGCGCGGGCGCGGGCGACGCGCATCGGGGGCGCCACATGAGGGGCGCCCATCTGCCGGTCATGCTCGAAGAGGTCATGGCGATCCTGAAGCCGCGCGACGACGCGATCTATGTCGACGGCACCTTCGGCGGCGGCGGTTATTCCGAGGCGCTGTTGTCGCGGGCGCGCTGCAAGGTGTTCGGTATCGACCGCGATGCGGCGGCCATCGCGCGCGGCCGGGCGCTGGCGCAAAAATTCGACGGCAGGCTGACGCTCATCCACGGCCGGTTCTCCGAGATGGATGCGCTGCTCGACGCGCAAGGCGTGGCGAAAGCCGATGGCGTCGCGCTCGATCTTGGCGTGTCGTCCTTCCAGTTCGACGAAGGCGAGCGCGGCTTTTCGTTCAGCGCCGACGGGCCGCTCGACATGCGCATGGACGACAGCCGCGGCGAGACCGCGGCCGATCTGGTCAACACGCTTTCCGAAGAGGCGCTCGCCGATATTCTGCGGCGCTACGGCGAAGAGAAGCGCGCCAAGGCTGTTGCCCGCGCCATCGTCGCGGCACGCCCGATTCTGCGCACGCGCGAATTGGCCGAGATCGCCGAACGCGTGCTCGGACGCGGCGCGCAGAAGATCCATCCCGCGACGCGCACCTTCCAGGCTTTGCGCATCGCGGTGAACAACGAGCTGGGTGAGCTCGAGGCGGGCCTGGAAGCCTGCGAACGCATTCTCAATCCCGAAGGGCGTCTGGCGGTGGTCGCGTTCCATTCGCTGGAAGACCGCATCGTCAAGCATTTCCTCACCGAACGCTCCGGACGTCTCGGTCAGGCTTCCCGCCATGTACCTTCGCAAGCGCCCAAACATGCGCCGACCTTCGCGCTGGCGGGTAAGCAACCGCTGATGCCGCAGCCCGAAGAGGTGCGCGACAACCCCCGCGCGCGCTCCGCGCGGGCCCGCGGCGCCGAGCGCACCAAAATCCCCGCCTGGAATTCCCCGCTTCGCTTCGCTGGAGAGCACGCATGATCCGCACGCTCAATTTGGCCTTCATCATCATGACGGGCCTTGTCTGTCTCGGGCTCTATCGCATCGCCGAGGAGGCGCGCGTTGCTGCCGCGGATCTGAAAGCGACGCATGCGGCGATCGTGCGGGAAAACGATGCGCTGACCGTGCTGGGCGCGGAATGGGCGCGGCTGACCCAGCCAAAGCGGATTCAGGCTTTGGTGGGCCGCCATCTCGAGCTGTCCGATAAGCCCGAAGCGCAGCTGTCTTCGCTAACGCAGCTGCCGCAGAAGAATGCACCGCTGGCTCCGGAAGGCGAAATCCGCAACGCCAAGGTCGTCGTGCCCCAGCCGCTGCAGCAACGGCCGGCGCCGGGCGAAGCACAGCCCCTGCAGTCCGCGCCATCGGCTGATCCCGGCTTTGCTCTGATCCATACGGGGACCTAGGCCATGAAAGCGCGGCCGGTAGCACCCTCGCTTGTGCGCAGCCGGATCGCCCTGGCGACGCTTTTCTGCGCCACGGCTTTTTCCATCGTCGCCGCGCGGCTGGTCGATGTGATGGTATTTGGCGCAGGCCCGCGGACAACGGGCGTCGCTTCCATCGCCCATCCGATGCGCGCCGATCTGGTCGACCGCAATGGCGTGCTGATCGCCCGCGATTTGCCGGTCAGCGATCTCTACGCCATGCCCGCCGCGCTGTGGGATACGGACGAGGCCGCTCATGAGCTGGCAAACGCCACCGGCGCGGACGAAACCCATCTGAAGGCGGCCTTCGCCCCGAAGCGTGGCTATATTTTGGTGCAGCGCAGTCTCACGCCCGATCGGCGCGATGCGGTGATGCGTCTGGGCCTACCCGGGCTCAATTTCGAAGACGGCTATAAGCGCTTTTATCCCGGCGGTCGCATCGTTGCGCATGCGGTGGGGCAGGTGGATACCGACGACCATGGCGTTTCCGGACTAGAGTTGGGCCTCGAGTCCAGCGTGCGCGGATCACGCGACGCCGCGCCGATCGTGCTCTCGCTCGATATGCGCATTCAATATGTGCTGGAGCACGAGATCGAAGAGGCCGCGCACGCCTTCCACACCAAGGCCGCCGGCGGCATCGTGCTCAATGTCCGCACCGGCGAGGTGTTGGCGCTCGCCTCCATGCCCGATTACGAACCCAATAGTCGCCGGCTGGAGCCGGGAGACTCCATCCGCAACCGCATGACGCAGGACGTCTATGAGCTGGGCTCGATCTTCAAGATCTTTGCCTTCACCCTGGCGGTCGAAGAAAAGTCCGTGCGCCTGGACGAACCGATCAACATCGGGAACGGTCTCAAGCTCGGCCATTATGTCATCCATGATTTCGAACGTCTGGGCCCGGCGCTCTCCGCCGCCATGGTGTTCGCGCAATCCTCCAATATCGGCACGGCCCAGATCGAGATGCGAACCGGTCCCACCAAGCAGAAGCCTTTCTTGCGCAAACTGGGTCTGCTGGAACCGTTGAAGACCGAGCTTCCCGAAGTCGCGGCGCCGCTCTACCCGCGCCATTGGGAAGATGTGGAAGCGGCCACCATCGCCTATGGCCATGGCATCTCCGTTAACCCCTTGGGATTTACCGCGGCGGCGGCAGCCGTGGTCAATGGCGGCACGCTCATCCGGCCGACATTCTTGAAGCATGACGAGGTCCAGAATGGCGAACGTGTCATTTCAGAGGACACCAGCCGGACCATGCGCGAGCTGATGCGCCTCGTCGTGACCGATGGGACGGGCACCAAAGCCAATGTGCCGGGTTATGATGTGGGTGGGAAAACCGGGACGGCCGAAAAGGCCGAAAACGGCTCATACGCCCATCACCTGTTGATTTCGTCTTTTTGTGGCGTATTCCCGATCAGTGACCCGAAATATCTGGTTTTCATGATGCTCGACGAGCCGCATGGCAACAGGCAGAGCGGGGGGTTTTCCACCGGAGGCGCGACGGCGGCCCCGGCGGTCGGGCAGGTTATTGCCCGCATTGCGCCGCTCTTGGGCGTCCACCGCAACGACATCTTTGCCGCGGCAAATCCCTGAGTTCTTCACAATGGAACCATAATCGCGGGCGAGGGTTGGGTGACGTGGGAGCGGCGGCAATCGTGACAATGGGCGTGCAGCAATTCCGCGGACTTGCGACCGATAGCCGCGAAGTGAAGCCCGGATATTTGTTCGCGGCCTTGTCCGGTTCCAAGACCGACGGAGCGCGATTCATCGAGGATGCGGTGAAACGCGGTGCCATTGCCGTGCTGGGTGCTCCCGCTGCGGCCGATACCGCCAAGGCCCTGGGGGTGCGCTTCATCGCGGCGGCCAATCCAAGGCTGCGCCTGGCCGAGCTGGCGTCCGAATTCTACGCGGCGCAGCCCGGGGTCATCGCAGCCGTGACCGGCACCAATGGCAAGACCTCCGTCGCCTCCTTCTTGCGCCAGATATGGGCCTTTCAGGGGCGGCAAGCCGCGAGCCTCGGTACCATCGGGATCGACGCGCCGTCCGGGCATGTTCCGCTGGGCCACACCACTCCCGATCCGGTACGGCTGCACGCCGAACTCGCGCGGCTGAAACACGAAGGCGTCGATCATCTGGCGCTCGAAGCCTCGAGCCATGGGCTGGATCAATATCGTCTGGATGGGGTGAAGATCGCCGCCGCCGGCTTCACCAACATCACGCGCGATCATCTCGATTATCATGCGAGCTTCGAAAATTACCTTTCCGCGAAACTACGTCTGTTCCGCGAGCTGGTGAAAGAGGGCGGCGTCGCGGTGGTGAACGCCGACGCGGACCATTCCAGCGATTTTCTCGCGGCGGCCGAAAAACGGCGCCTGCGCATTCTCACCGTCGGCGAGCGCGGCGAGAGTCTGACGCTGGTGAAATGCGTACCCCATACGGGCGGGCAGGATCTGACGCTGCGCTATGCCGGGCGCGATCATCGCATCGCGCTGCCTTTGGCGGGATCGTTCCAGGCCTCCAACGCGCTGGTCGCTGCGGGGCTGGCGTTGGGCCTGGGAGACGCCGCCGATAAAGTGTTTGCCGCGCTCGCGATGCTCAAAGGCGCGCCGGGCCGGCTCGAGTTGGTGGCGCGGACGGGCGAGGGTGCGCCGATCTATGTCGATTACGCGCACACGCCCGATGCCATCGAAACCGTGCTGAAGGCTTTGCGGCCCCATGTGAAGGGCCGGCTGCATATCGTCTTCGGCTGTGGTGGCGACCGCGACCGTGGCAAGCGTCCGCTGATGGCTGAGGCCGCGACCCGCTACGCCGATGCGGTCATCGTCACCGACGACAATCCCCGTTCGGAAGATCCCGCCGCGATCCGGCGCGAGGTCATGCTGGCTGCGCCGGGCGCGCGCGAGTTCGGGAACCGCGCCGAGGCCATCGCCCAAGCCGTTGCGGCACTCGCGGCGGAAGACACTTTGGTTCTCGCCGGCAAGGGTCACGAGGATTACCAGATCGTCGGCAACGAGGCGCAGCCCTTCTCGGATCGCGCCGAAGCGGTGAAAGCCGCGCGCGCCGGCGGCGGCGCCGCCTTGGGCGAATGTGCATGAGCACGCGCGCGCC
This sequence comes from Alphaproteobacteria bacterium, assembly GCA_034665805.1. GTDB lineage: Bacteria > Pseudomonadota > Alphaproteobacteria > Micropepsales > Micropepsaceae > CAIYRG01. The sequence continues at coordinate 1,590 of JAXDMY010000012.1, read as the reverse complement.
CCTCTGGACCTCGGACGAGGCCGCCCGCGCCACGGGAGGAAAAGCCACCAGCGATTGGTCGGTTTACGGCGTCTCCATCGATACGCGCAGCATCGAGCGCGGCGATCTCTTCGTCGCATTGCAAGGGGAAGCGCGCGATGGCCATGGTTTCGTGGCCGCTGCCTTGGAAAAGGGCGCGGCTGCGGCCCTCGTCAGTCGCGTGCCCGATGGCGCCGCACCGGGCGCGCCGCTTCTGATCGTCGGCGACACGCAGAAGGGCCTCGAAGATTTGGGCCGTGCAGCGCGCGCTCGGTCCAAAGCGAAAATCGTCGCGGTAACGGGCAGCGCCGGCAAAACCACGACCAAGGAAATGCTGCGCCTGATGCTGAGCGCGGCCGCACCCGTCGCGGCGTCGGCTGCTTCCTACAACAATCATTGGGGCGTCCCGCTCAGCCTCGCGCGCATGAAGCGCGAAGCCGCTTTCGGCGTGTTCGAGATCGGCATGAATCACGCCGGCGAAATTCGCGCATTGAACGCGTTTGTTCGCCCGCATGTGGCGCTGATCACCACCATAGCGCCCGCCCATCTGGAATATTTCGGCACGGTCGAAGCCATCGCCGACGCCAAGGCCGAGATTTTCGAAAGTGTGGAGCGGGGCGGCGCAGTGATTCTTCCCGCCGACAATCCGCAATATGATCGCCTGAAAGCGCACGCACAGGATGCGGGTGTGAGCCGGATCCTTACCTTCGGAACGGGTAGCAACGCGGACGCGCGTCTTGTTTCCGCGGAAAGCCATGGCGAGGGACAGAAGATCGTCGCGGAGCTTGACGGGAACCGCCTGGCCTTTTCAGCCGGCGCGGCCGGCGCGCATATCGCGATGAACGCGATGGCGGCGCTGCTCGCAGCGCGGGAATTGGGCGCGGATATAAAGACAGCGTCCCAAACGCTCGGGAATTTCGCCCCACTCAAGGGACGCGGCGCGCGCTTTACGGCCGGCGGCATCGACATCATCGATGAGAGCTACAACGCCAATCCCGCTTCCATGAGTGCGGCGCTCGGTCTGTTGGGCGCAACGCGGCCCAAGCCGCACGGACGGCGGATCGCGGTGTTAGGGGACATGTTGGAGCTCGGTGTCGACAGCGCGCGCCTGCATGTGTCGCTTGCCCAGGACATCGCGGCGGCCTCCGCCGATCTGGTCTTTCTCTGCGGCCAGCAAATGGCTGCGCTTTGGCAAGCCGTACCCGAGCGCAAACGCGGAGCCTATGCGGAACAATCCACCGAGCTGGCGCCCGAACTGATGCGGAATCTGCGCGCAGGCGATGTCGTCCTGGTCAAAGGCTCATTCGGCAGCCGCATGTCGGTCATCATCGATGCGCTGAAATCGCGCGAAGCCGCGACGGCTTAGGGGGAAACCGTGTTCTATCAATTCCTGGTACCGCTGGCCGACGACTACCGGATCTTCAATGTGTTCCGCTATCTCACCTTCCGCACGGGCGGCGCCGTGATGACCGCGCTTCTCATCTGTTTTGTCATCGGGCCCTCTTTCATCCGCCGGCTGAAACTGGCCCAGGGCAAGGGACAGCCGATCCGCAGCGATGGTCCGCAGCGTCA
>JAXDMY010000011.1:0-43465 GCA_034665805.1 Alphaproteobacteria bacterium | reverse complement strand
TTGTCCTGGTTGCGCCCGCCGATTCCAGGATCACGCTCGCCATCGCGCCGCGATTCAAACTGGCCGAAGCATTGCACGGGGGGCGTCTTGCGCTTGCCACCGTCGAATCCGTTCCGGCCGGGCGTTACGGCAAGGCGGCACTCACGGCGCTGGGTGTGTGGGACAGCGTCAAGGACCGTCTGGCCCAGGGGGAAGATGTGCGTGCCACTTTGGCTTATGTCGCAAGAGGGGAGGCGCCGTTGGGAATCGTCTACGCGACCGATGCGCGGATCGAGCCGCGCGTGCGCGTGGTCGCGACCTTCCCCGACAACACGCATGAACCGGTTCTATATCCCGCGGCGCTCACCAAAGACGCTGGTCCCGACTCTGCCCGGTTCCTTGCCTATCTCAGAAGCGGCGAAGCCGGCCGCATTTTCGCTGCCGCGGGTTTTGATGTTCCGGCAGCCCTACCACCGCGTTAAAAGACGGAAAAAATCCAGGCGCTCCAACGGCTTGTCGGCCACCCATCAGGCGATTCCCAAGTCTGACAGGGAAGTGAACACCCTAAAGGATTGAAAAGGATGTGCTATGAGAGCGTTAAGCTAAATCTATGTGCTGAACAGGATTGACGTCGGCCACTCGACACGCATCGGGAGTATTTCATGGGCAATTCTCGCGCGAAACATGCGCGCCGGTTTGGTTTGGCCAGTGCCTTGGCGGGCGGTCTTGCCGTCGCCGCTTTTGGCATCGCAAATCTTGTCTGGACGCCCTCCGCGCCCGCGGCCACCCGGCAGCCCGTAACCGAGCCTGGTGTTCTTCGTGCGACCCTGCCGAACGGGCTTCGCGTGATCCTGGTGCGCAACACACTTGCGCCCGTGGTTGCGACCTCGGTGAATTATCTCGCCGGCTCCAACGATGCGCCCGATGGATTTCCCGGCATGGCGCATGCGCAGGAACATATGATGTTCCGCGGCAGCCCGGGCCTCACGGCCGATCAGCTCGCCAATATCGGCAGCGTCATGGGCGGCAATTTCAACGCCAATACGCGCGAGAACCTGACGCAATATCTTTTCACCGTCCCATCCGAAGACCTCGATATTGCGCTGAATATCGAAGCGATCCGGATGCGTGCCGTGAATGATACGGATAAGGATTGGGGCGAGGAGCGTGGCGCCATCGAACAGGAAGTGGCGCAGGATATTTCGAGCCCCAATTACGTCCTGTTCTCCAAATTGCGGGAGATCATGTTCGCCGGCACGCCCTATGAGCACGATGCGCTCGGCACGCGGCCGTCCTTCGACAAGACCACCGGCCCCATGCTGAAGGCGTTTTACGACAAATGGTACGCGCCCAATAACGCCATCCTGGTGGTGGTTGGCGATCTCGATCCACAGGCGACGCTCGCCAAAGTGCGGACCATGTTCGGCTCGATCCCGCGCAAGACCCTTCCGGTCCATCCGGGGATCAATCCCAAGCCGATCGCGGCGACAGAGCCCTTTACCGTTCCTACCAACACCGCCAACGGAACGACGGTGCTGGCGACGCGGATACCCGGTCTCGAAAGCCCGGATTTTCCCGCGCTCGAAGTTCTTTCCGACGTGCTGAATAGCGAGCGGAGCGATCTGTTCGCCCTCGTGCCGGAAGGCAAGGCGCTCTCGACGGGCTTTTCTCTCAATCCGCTGCCTAAGGTCGGCATGGCCTATGCCACGCTTGCCTTCCCCGCCGACGGCGATGCCAAGGCGGCCGCGACGGAGCTTCGCACCACGCTGCAGAAGATCCTCGATCAGGGCGTACCGGCCGATCTCGTGGAGGCCGCGAAGGTTCAGGAAGAGCGCCAAGCGGAATTCCAGAAGAACTCGATCGCGGGCCTCGCCTCGATCTGGTCGGAGGCAGTGGCGGTCTACAATCTGCGTTCGCCCGACGAAGATCTAGAGCGAATCAAGAAGGTCACCGTCGCCGACGTGAACCGCGTGGCGAGGGCCTATCTCAATCTCAACCGCGCGGTTTCGGCCGTGCTGGTGCCGCGTGGCGGCGGACGGCCGGTCGCTTCCAACGGCTTCGGCGGCCAGGAGGCCATCTCGCTGGGAGAGGCAAAGCCGACCACTCTTCCCGATTGGGCGGAGAGCGCATTGAGCCGGCTGAACGTGCCCGCTTCCACCATCCATCCCACCGTGACCACGCTGTCCAATGGGCTGACGCTCATTGTGCAGCCCGAAGACGTCAGCGACACGGTCACCGTCTATGGCCATATCAAGACGCGCCCCGAGCTTCTGGTGCCCCAGGGCAAGGAAGGCATGTCGCAGGTGATCTCCCAGCTCTTCGATTATGGCAGCGAAAAACTCGATCGGATCGCGTTCCAGGAAGCGCTGGATAAAATCGGCGCGGAGGAAGATGCCGGCACCGACTTTTCTATCCAAGTCCTTACGCGTGATCTTGACCGCGGCGTCGAGCTCTTGGCCGACAATGAGCTCCATCCCGCTTTGCCGAAAGACGCGCTGGAGGTCATCAAGGGACAGGTGGCGCGCGTCGTGGCGGCACAGCTTAAGAGCCCCGGCTATTTGATGCAGCGCTCTCTGCGCGAGGCATTGTACCCGAAAGGCGATCCGACCTTGCGCGATGCGACGCCCGAAAGCGTGCGCTCGATCACCATCGATGACGTCAAGGGCTATTACCGCACCGCCTTCCGGCCTGATCTTGCCAGCATCGTGGTGATAGGCCGCATCACGCCGGAGCGCGCCCGCACGGAGATCGAGAAATATTTCGGCGGCTGGAAGGCCGAAGGTCCCAAGCCCTCCACGGATTTGCCAACCGCGCCGCCGAACAAAGCCAATGTGGTCGCGGTGCCCGATGAAAGCCGGGTCCAGGACAGCGTTATTTTGGCGCAGAACATGGGCATCACGCGTTCCGATCCCGATTATTATGCGCTGCAATTGGGCAATGGCGTGCTTGGCGGCAGCTTCTATGCCACGCGGCTTTCCATCGATCTGAGAAAGAATGCCGGGTTGGTCTATTCGGTCGGTTCCGATCTGAACGCCGGTAAGACACGCGGCAATTACATTGTGCAATTCGCCTCCGATCCGGAAAATGTCTCCAAGGCCCACGCCATCATCGTGCAAGAGCTCAAGCAGATGCAGGATACGCCTGTGGGCGCCGATGAACTGCAACGGACCAAGGCTTTGATGCTTCGCGAGATGCCTTTGGGCGAATCCAGCGTCGGGCGCATTGCGCGCGCGCTTGCCGGCCGCTGGGAGCTGGATTTGCCGCTCGATGAGCCGACAAATGCTGCCCGGCGCTACATCGCGCTGAGTCCTGCGGATGTGCAGGCCGCGTTCAGGAAATGGGTGCGTCCCGGCGATCTAGTGCGGGTCAGCCAGGGCCCCACGCCGCAATAGAGTTAGGGGATCGCCGGTACCGAGAAACTCTCCGGCGCGTCGCCGCGTTGCTGGCGTTCCCACATCGTCGCATAGGCGGCTTCGAGGAGTTTCGTGAACCGCGCCGTGTCGAACATCGGAAAGGCGTCGCGATTGGCCGCGAGCTTCGCCTTGATCGCGGACAGTGCAGCGGGCTCGCGCGCCAGTTCCAACGCCAGCGCTTCGTAGTCCGCAAGAGTATCCGTCACCAGCTCGGGTAGGCCGATCGCGTGCAACAGGCTGGCGCCGACGCGGCCCGGGAAGGTGCTGCCGGGACATGTCACCAGCGGCAATCCCATCCAGAGGGCATCGCTGGCGGTCGTATGGGCGTTGTAGGGAAGCGTGTCGAGGAAGAGGTCGGCAAGCGAATGGCGCGCCAGATGCTCGTCCGGTTTGGCGCGCGGCGCGAAGATGAGCCGTTCGGGCGCGATCCCGCGCAGCTGGGCTTCGCGCCGGACGTTCGCCGCCGCGATGGAATTGTCTTCCAGCAGCCACAACACGCTGCCATCGATGCCGCGTAGCAGCCGCATCCAGACCTCGAAGACCTCCGGTCCGATCTTGTAGGTGTTGTTGAAGGAGGCGAAGACGAAGCCGTGCTCCGGCAATCCGGCTTCGGTTCGGGTCGGTGTCCGATCCGCGACACGGCGCTTGCGGTCATTGGCTTGATAGGCATCGGGCAGATAGGCGATTCTTTCGCTGTAATGGCTTTGCTGGCCTTCCGGGATGACGATGCGGTCGGCGATGATGTAGTCGATATAGGGCGCGCCCATGGTGCCGGGATAACCGAGATAGTTCACCTGCACCGGGGCCGGCCGATGCGCGAGAATTCCCGTGCGCGGGTCCCCCGTATAGCCGTTGAGATCGATCGCGATGTCGATCTCCATTTCGCGCATCATCGCGGCGACCTCGGAATCGCTGATCTCGGCCACGTCGATGAACCGGTCGAAGGCGGTTTCGATGCGCGCACGGATTTCGCTTTTGTCGTCGCGGCCGAACGAGATGGCGGTGGTCTCGAAACGGTCTTTGTCATGATGCTCGAAGATGCCGACGATCAGAGAGGCGACGGCATGGGCACGAAAATCGGTCGAGAGATAGGCGATGCGGATTCTGTCGTGGCGGTAGCGCTCTCCGCGCCATAATGGATTGGCCGCAGGCGGGCATTCGTCGGCCACCCAAAGCCGCGCGGCGGCAAGATTCTCCTCTTCCGAATCGCACAGACCCCGGTGATCGAGCGTCTCGATAACCCGCGATCCGGACATCAGGCCGACGGTGATCCGCTTTTTGTCCTCGTCCCGCCGCCGCCAATCGCAAGCGTGAAGGCGCGAATGAATACCAATGCGAAGCGCGGCCGCGTGCTTAGGATCAAGCGCGAGCGCTCTCTCGCTATCGGCGATAGCGTCCGGGAAGCGCTTGAGGCTCGAGAACGCGCGCGCGCGATTGCTCCAGGAGTCGGCGTCCTCTGGGTTGAGCCGTAACGCGGTCTCGAAATAGGGGAGCGCCGCCTCATCCTGCTTCAATGACAGCATGGTCGCACCGCGATTGTTCCATGTGCTGGGACTCTCCGGCGAGAGAACGAGCGCCTTGTCGTAACAGACGAGCGCCTCCTTGTACCGCTTCAGCCCCGCCAAGGCGCTGCCGCGGTTGTGCCACGCCGCTCCAAAGGTGGGATCCAGCGCAAGGGCGCGATCAGAACTCGCCAACGCCTCCTCATGGCGTTTCAGACGCACCAGCGCGCTCGCGCGGTTGCTGAGGACCTCGGCGCTCTCGGCGATCTGAAGAGCAGAATCGAAGGCGGCGAGGGCTTCCCCGTCGCGTTTCAGTTCGATGAGTGCGACTGCGCGCCCGCTCGCCGCTTCGCCATGCTCAGGGTCGAGCACCAGGATGCGATCGAACGAGGCGAGCGCTTCGATGGCCCGCTTTCCCCTGAGCAGCAAATGGCCCCGGCTATCCAGCGCCTCGATATTGTCGGGCTCGATGACAAGGGCCTTGGTGAAATCGGCAAGCGCCTCGACGTCGCGCGCAAGTTTGACGAAGGCGTTGCCGCGATTCACCAAGGCATCCACATAGGCGGGCTCGAGCGCCAAGGCCCGGGTGAAACTCGCGACCGCATCCTGATGCCGGCCAAGTTCGCTCAGCGCATTGCCGCGATTGTTCCAAAGCAGCGGTTCGCTAAGGTCTTGCTTGAGCGCCGCATCGTAGCTGGCAAGCGCTTCGGCATAGCGTTCGAGCTCGAACAGCGCATTGCCGCGGTTCATCGTAAGCTCTGCCGAGGCGGGCATCAGCGCCTGCGCCAGATCGTAACTTGCCAGCGCATCGGCGAAACGGCCCATCTGGGAGAGGACATTGCCGCGATTGAGCATCGCCGGCGCGTAGTCGGGCTTGAGCGCCAACGCGCGATCGAAACAGGTCAGCGCTTCCTTCGACCGGTTCAAGGCCTGAAGCGCGCAACCGCGGTTGTAGAGCGCATCGACCGATTTCGGATCCAGCTTGACGGCCTTCTCCATGATGCGTTCCGCTTCCCCGAATTCGCCGCGTTGGAAATGAAGGAAGCCAAGCATCTGCAGGGCTCCGACATGACGCGGATTTATCCGCAGCACGTCATTATAGAGCCGCGCCGCCTCGGCGAAATTGCCCGCCTGGTGCAGCCGCCACGCGTTCTGCAGGATGAGGTCGTTCATGGTGAAAACGATCGAAGCACAATTAGCCGCTGCGTGCGACAGCAAAGCTCGCGGGTGGTTCGCGCTTCTGATGCCGCGCCCACATGGTTTCGAATGCGCGTTCCAGGTGGCGGGTGAATCGCGCCGGATCGAACAGGGGTGAAGCGTCGCGGTTGCGTGCGAGCTGGCCTCTCATCTCGGCGAGCGCTTCGGGATTGCGCGCCAGCGACAATGCCATCGCTTCATAGGCGGGTGGCGTATGCGCGATCAGGCCCCGCAGTCCCACGGCGGTCAAGGCGCTGGCAGCGGCCCGTCCGGCGAAGCTATTGCCCAATAGGGTCAGCAGCGGAACGCCGGCCCACAGCGCATCGCACGCGGAGGTGTGGGCGTTGTAGGGGAGCGTGTCCAGGAACAGATCGGCCAGCGAAAGCCGGGCAAGATGTTGGTCCGCGGCTTGTATGGGCGGCGCGAACACGATGCGCGTCGCCGCCACCCCGCGCGTTTGCGCCTCGCGGGCGAGATTGCGCATGGCTGACGCGTTGTTCTGCGGCAGCCAGAGCACGCTATCCTCGATGGCGCTGAGCAGCCGCATCCAGATGTCGAAGATTGCTGCGGAAAATTTATAGCTGTTGTTGAAGGAGGCGAAGACGAATCCCTTTTCGGGCAGGCCGGCCTCGCGGCGCGAGGGCGGCGTGGCGATGGAACGCGCGGGGTCGCTGGGCAAATAGCAATCGGGAAGATAGGCGATCTTCTCCGCGTAGAAGTGCTGGTGCTCTTCCGGGATCACGGTCGGGTCGGCGACAATGTAGTCGATATAAGGCGCGCCCATCGTTCCGGGAAAGCCCAGATAATTCACCTGCAGCGGGGCAGGGCGATGGGCGAAAATGGCGCTGCGGCATTCCCCGGTGAACCCCATGAGATCCACGGCAATATCGACTTCCATTTCGCGCAAGGCTGCCGCGATATCCAAATCGCTTTGCGTGCGCAGATCGTGAAAGCGTTCGAATGCCGATTCGAGACGCACGCGCATCGGTGTCTTCTCGGCCGGACCGAAAGCGACAGCGATGGATTCGAAACGGCTGCGATCATGATGTTCAAACACAGGGGCCATCAGCGTGGCGACGGCGCTATTGTTGAAATCGGCGGAGATATAGGCGAGCCGGATGCGGCCGTGGTGGTAGGGTTCCCCACCCCATAAAGGGGTGGGTGAAGGCGGAACCTCATGCGCGACCCAGAGCTGGGCGCAACGCAGCTGCTCGCTGGGCGAATCCGACAGCGCCTTCAAATTGAAGGGCGAGACGACGCGCTTTCCCGCTTTCAGGGCCGCGCCGATTTTCGCTTTCTCTTCGTCCAGCGACCGCCAGTCGCAACATTGCAGCTTGGAATGGACGAGCACACCGCGCGCATAAGGATAATCGGGCGCAATGGCGAGAAGCTTTTCGCAGTCGCGGATGGCTTCTTCATAGCGTTTCAAAATCGACAGGACGTTGCCGCGATTGTAGAGGAGATCGGGGTTGTCCGGCTTGAGTGCGATGGCCTTGTCGTAAGCGGCCGCGGCCTCTTCGCGGCGGGAAAGACGCATCAATGTGCCGGCGCGATCTTCCCATGCATCGGCGAAATCGGGCTGCAATCCCAGCGCGCGATCGAAACTGGCAAGCGCTTCGTCCAAGCGCGCGAGCTGCAGCAGCGCGGTTCCGCGATTGCGCCAGGCATCGGGATAATCGGGCTTGATGGCGAGAGCCTTGTCGTAGCTCGCAACCGCCTCGGCGTCGCGTTTCAGCGCCAGCAGCGCATTACCCCGGTTGTTCAGCGCCGGCACATGGCTAGGGCGCACCGCCAACGCCCGGTCATAGGCTGCGAGCGCGTCCTGATGGCGGTTCAGGCTCGAAAGCGCAGCCCCCCGCGCGGCGTGCGCATCGGGCATGTCCGGTTTGATCGCCAGCGCCTGGTCGAAGCGCGTGAGTGCCGCTGCCAAGTCGCCGCGCTGGAAATGCAGCGAGCCGAGCAGGAACAATGCGTCGAGATGGCGGGGTTCGGCAACGAGGATCTCGCCATAGAGCCGCTCCGCTTCAGCAAGCCGGCCCGCACGATGGGAATCGAACGCCTTGCGGATCAGCGCATCGTTCATGGCGAAGCAGTCGTCGCATCCACGGCAATGCTCGCGGGGGGATCGCCATTCTGATGGCGCCGCCACATCATGGAATAGGCGGTTTCCAGATTGCGGGTGTAGCGCGCCGTATCGAAAAGCGGCTGCGTTTCGCGGTTGCGCGCGAGCTTTCCCTTGACCTCCGTCAACAGGCTTGGATTTCGTGCGAGATCGAAGGCGATGGCTTCATACGCCGCCGGCGTATCGGCGATCAGTTCCGGCAACCCTAGGGCCGAAAGCAGGCTGGTGCCGACGCGGCCGGCAAAGCTCGATCCGGTTAGTGTGACGACTGGGACTCCCGCCCATAACGCATCGCATGCCGTGGCGTGCGCATTGTAGGGCAGGGTGTCCAGAAATAGGTCCGCGAGACGCAGCCGCGCCAGATGCTCATCAGGGGCGCGAACAAAGGGCGCGAACAGAATCCGCTCGCCGGAGATTCCTTGACCTTCCGCTTCGCGCCTGAGATTGCGAATGGCTGTAGGATTGGCTTGCGACAGCCAAAGCACGCTGTTCTCGATCCCAACGAGCAACCGCATCCAGAGGGCGAACATCTCGGGCGTGATCTTGTAGAGATTGTTGAAGGTGCAGAACACGAAACCGCTATCGGGCAGGCCCGCTTCGGCGCGCGAAGGGGTGCGTTCCGCAATCGGTCTCGTGCCGTCATTTGGCATGTAAGTGTCTGGCAGATAAGCAATTTTTTCCTCGTAATCGGCCTGATGCGATGGCGGGATGAGGATTCGGTCGGCCAGGATGTAGTCCATATAGGGCGCGCCCATCGTGCCGGGGTAGCCGAGATAGTTCACCTGCAGGCCGGCGGGGCGGCGCGCGAAGATCGCCGTTAGTGCGTTTTCCGTGAAGCCCATCATATCGACCGCGATGTCGATCTCCATGTCGCGCAAGAGCTTGGCGATCTCTTCATCGCTTCGGTTGCGGACGTCGATGAAACGCTCGAATGCGTTTTGCATGCGTTCGCGCATGCCCATCCCATCGTCGGCGCCGAGCGATATCGCAATCGTCTCGAAACGGCTGCGGTCGTGATGTTCGAAAACTCCCGCGCTGAGCGTCGCGGCCGGATGAAGCCGAAAATCGGCGGACACATAAGCAATGCGGATGCGGTCGTGATGGTAGCGCTCGCCTCGCCACAAGGGCTTCTCCGATGGCGGGCATTCATGGGACATCCATATGCGCGAGGATTGCAGCAGAGCCTCGCCCGAGCTCGAGATGGCGACATTCTGGAGCGGACGCAGGACTCGACGAGATGCTTTCAGACCGGACGCGATCATGGCTTTCTCGTCCTCCAGCCCGCGCCAGTCGCAGCACTGAAGCTTTGAGTGCAAGAGATTGCCCCGCGCATATTTGAATTGCGGATCGACCTTCAGAACCTGCTCGCAATCGAGGATCGTTTCCTCGAAGCGCCGCAGAGCCCAGAACGACGTGCCTCGGTTGTACAGAATGTCGATGTCTCCGGGGCGCAAGGCGAGCGCTTTGCTGTAGCTCGCGACGGCTTCCTCGTGGCGGCCCAATAACGCAAACACGATACCGCGATGGATAAGTGCTTCGACGTAATCGGGGTTGATCGACAGAGCCTTGTCGAAATCTGCAAGCGCATCCTGGTGGCGGCCAAGGGCGGTTAAGGCAGCGCCTTGATGGTAGAGGGCTTCGGCGTTATCGGGATCGATTCCCAACGCAAGACCGGCCGCGGCAAGCGCTTGCTCGGGCTGCTGAAGGCCGAGGAACGCCATGGCACGGTTGTTGTGCACCATCGCGATGCCCGGTTTCTCCGCGGCGACTCTGTCGAAACACGCAAGAGCCTCGCGGTGGCGCCTCATCGCGAGCAGCGTCACTCCCCGATTGTTGCGCGCTTCCGCGAAATCCGGCCTCATGGCGAGCGCATGGGCGAATGCGGCCAGCGCATCATTGTTCCGGCCCAAACCCTGCAACGCGCATCCGCGATTGTAAAAGAGGTCCGGGGACTGCGAATTGATTTGAACCGCCGTGGCAAACAGGCGTTCGGCGTCGGCGAATTTTCGGCTCGCGAGATAGATCAACGCCAGCTGATAAAGAGCGTCGAAATTCCTGGGATTTTCGCGAAGAACATCCGCATAAAGGCGCGCGGCCTCTGGGAGTTTTCCTGCCTGATGCAAGCGCCAGGCGTTTTGCAGCAACGCCTCGCTCATGGAAACGCGCGTGCTGAATCGTCGTGCGACAATGGGATGGGCGGTTTGCCCTTTTGTGCCCGCTCCCACATCATTCCAAGGACCACTTCGAGATTACGGGTGAACCGTGCGGTGTCGAACAGCGCACAGGAATCGCGGCCCTGCCGGAGCTTTTCCTTAAGCGCAGCGAGCGCCGCTGGATTGCGCGCCAGATCGAGCGCTAGGGATTCGTAGGCATCGAGGGAGTCCACAATCAAATCGGGCAATCCCGCCGCGCTCAACAGGCTGGCAGCGACGCGGGAAGCAAAACTTTCTCCTTTTATGGTGAGGACCGGTAAACCCGCCCAAAGGGCATCCAGCGCCGTGCTGTGCGCATTATAAGGGAAGGTGTCGAGAAACAGGTCCGCGGAGCGCAGGCGGGCGAGGTGATCTTCGTTTGCGGGCAAATGCGGGGCGAACACGATGCGCTCGGGCGAGACGCCCCGGGCGTCTGCCTCGCGTTGCAGATTGCGCATGGCAGTGGGATTGGCGTTCGGCAGCCACAGCACGCTCGCCTCGACGGCACGCAGCAGGCGCATCCAAACGTCGAACATGGCGGCCGCGAATTTGTAGCTGTTGTTGAAAGAGGCAAAGACAAAACCCGTTTCAGGCAGGCCCAGCTCCAACCGGGAAGGGGTATGCGCGGCGATGCGGCGCGTCCTGTCGTGGGGCATATAGCTATCGGGAAGATAGGCGATCTTCTCGACATAATATCGCTGCTGCCCCCCGGGGATGACGGTCTCGTCGGCAAGGATGTAGTCCATGTGGGGCGCGCCCATGCTTCCGGCAAAGCCGAGATAATTCACCTGCACCGGCGCGGGCCGATGAGCAAATATTCCCGGGCGTCCGCTTGCCGTCAGCCCCGTCAGATCGACGGCGATATCGACTTCGAGTGCGCGCAGGAGCGAGGCCACTTCGGAATCGCTCTTTCCCCGCACATCGATAAAGCGGTCGAATGCGCGCTTCAGCCGGCTGCGCATGTCGCCGCCGTCGTCCGAGCCATAGGACATGGCGATCGTCTCGAAACGCGCCCGGTCATGATGCTCGAACACGCCTGCCATGAGAATGCCGACCGGATGAGTGCGCAAATCGGCGGAAAGATAGGCCACGCGAATGCGATCGTGACGGTAGATCTCGCCTCGCCACAATGCATCTCGCGGCGGAAACTTGTCCTGCATCAAGATCTCGGAACAACGCAATTTCTCCGCTTCGGAATCGCAAACCGCCAGGAGAACGAGCGGCGTCGCCACGCGTTTTCCGGCGCGTATGCCTTCGATCATTTCGGTTGTGCGCGCGGTGTCGCGCCAATCGCAGCAGGTCGATTGCGCGTAAACCAGCATTCCGAGGCCATAGGGGTAATCGGGCCGCTGGCGCATCAAACGGTCCAATGCGGCAATCGCCTCGCCGTGACGCTTGAGTTCCACCAGGGCCGATCCGCGGCCATAGAGAGCGTGGTTGGAACCCCCATTCAACTCGAGCGCGCGGCGGTAATTTTCCAGGGCTTCCTCATGCCGTCTCAACTGCATCAGGGCATCGCCGCGATTGGCGAAGGCATCCGCGCTGTTGGGTGAGGCAGCGATCGCGCGACCGAAATCGGCAATGGCTTCCTCGTAACGGCTGAGCTGCGAAAGCGTGTTGCCGCGATTGTTGAGGATTTGAGAATCGTCGGGCTTCACGGTAAGCGCGCGGTCATAACACGCAACCGCGTCTTCGAGCCGGTCGAGTTTCGCAAGCGCATTGGCGCGGCCATAAAGACCCGCGACGTCGTTGGGCGCCAGCGCAACGGTGCGGTCATAGGCCGCCAACGCTTCCGCGTAACGGCCAAGCTCCATCAACGCGTTGCCGCGATTGGCATGCGCGTCGATATGATCAGATTTCAACGCCAGCGCGCGATCATAACTGGCAATGGCCTCATCATAGCGCGTCAATGTCTGCAACGCGACGCCGCGGTTGTTCCAGGCCCTGATATTGTCCGGATTGATCGAGAGCGCGGCATCGTAAGCTGCGATGGCCTCCGCGCTCCGGCCCATATCGTGCAGCGCGTTCGCCCGATTGTACTGCGCCGCTGCATTGCGCGGGTTGATGGCGATGGCGCGCTCCATGAGGACGACCCCCGCCTCATGACGCCCGCGCTGCACTTCCAACACGCCCAGGAAATGCAGCGCATCGGGATGATCTGGGGCTTTGGCGAGGACTTCGCGATAGAGCTGCTCGGCATCCCCAAGCCGCCCCTGTTGATGCAAGCCGGAGGCCTGCCGCAGTTTGGTCATCAAATCGGAGCCCGGCGCTTGAAAATGCGCGCGGAGCGGAGGCGATTGTGGGGGCTTTGTGTTGGTCATTGCCGCCCTGTTTCCACATCGAAGCCCGCCGGCGGCAGTCCATGCGTGGCGCGTTCCCACATGATGCGATAGGCTTCTTCCATGTATCGCGTGAAGCGGGGCGTGTCGAACAATGCGAACCCGTCCCGGTTGCGGTCGAGTTTGGCCTTGACGGCATCAAGACGCGCGGGATCGCGGGCCAGCTCCAGGGCCAGAATTTCATAATCCTCAAGCGATGTGGTGATCAGCTCCGGCAGCCCGATCGCATTCAAGAGGCTCGCTGCGACCCGTCCGGCAAACGTGCCGCCCAGGCACGTAACCAGTGGCACGCCGCACCAGAGCGCATCGCTCGCGGTGGTGTGCGCGTTGTGCGGAAGCGTGTCGAGAAAAATATCCGCCAGCCTTTCTCTCGCCAAATGATCCGCCAATGGCATCATGGGAGCGAAGACGAGCCGCTCGGACGAGACCCCGCGTTTCTCGGCTTCGGCCATCAGGTTGCGCCTGACCGCCGCGTTTCCTTCGAGCAGCCAAAGCACGCTTCCATCGACGCCGGCGAGCAGGCGCATCCAGACGTCGAAGATGTCCGGCAAGATTTTATGATTGTTGTTGAAACAACAGAAGATCACTCCGGTCTGAGGCAGGGCACATTCGGCCCGGCTGAAGATTCTGCTGCTGACGGGCTTCTTGCGGTCGTTGGGTTGATAGGTGTCGGGTAGACGGCACACATTTTCCGAATAATGGCTGCGCTCGTCATCGGGGATCACATGCCGATCGGCGATGATGTAGTCCATATAGGGCGCCCCCATGGTGCCCGGATAACCGAGGTAATTGACCTGGATGGGGGCGGGGCGCGCGGCGAACACCGCCGTGCGGTCCAGGCCGAAATAGCCGTTGAGATTGACCAGAATGTCGATTTCCGCTTCGCGAATGAAATGCGCGAGCTCAAAATCGGATTGCGCCGTCATGTCGGCGAAAACATCGAACCCTTTCTCGAGCCGCTTGCGCATCGGGCTGCCGTCGCCCGCCCCGGTGGCGATTCCGTAAGCCCTGAATGCGGTCCTGTCGTGGCATTCAAATAGATCGGCGGTGAGATAGGAGGTCGCCTGTTCGCGGAACTCGCCGGACATATAGGCGACGCGGATTTTGTCGTGCCGATAGTTTTCACCGTTCCATAGCGTGGACGCATTGGAGGGATATCTGTCCGCCGCATAGATGCGCGCGCAATGCAGCTGATCCTCGGCCGATGACTTAACCGGCAAAAGCATGAAGGGTTCGACCGCGCGTTTTTCGCTGCGCAGATGGGTAATGAGACTGGCCATTTCTTCCGGCAGAGCCGTCCAATCGCAAATATGCATCTTGGCGTGAAGACGGTAGCCTTCGAGGTAGTCGAGATCGGGGTCGAGCCGGAAGGCCGCGTCATAGGCGAGAAAGGCCCTCTCATAATCGCCCGCGGCGGAACACGCGCTTCCCCGCGCCTGATGGGCGGCGGCAAAGTCGGGCCTCAAAGCGAGCGCGTGTTCGTAGGCAGCAAGCGCCTCGGCGTTCCGTCCCAACCGGATGAGCGCGTTGCCGCGGTTGTAATGCCTCTCGGCGTCCGCGGGGTACAGCGCGGCTGCGCGGTCGTAATCGGCCAGGGCGTGGTCGAACCGCCGCATTCTTAAGAATGTGCCGCCGCGATTGTTAAGGGCACCGAGATGCTGGGGCTCTCGTTGGAGAACGCGATCATAGGCGGCGATCGCTTCTTCCAAACGGCCGAGATCGCGCAGGGTATTGCCTTTGTTGAACATCAGGGCCGTCGAATTGGGGTCCAAAGCGAGGCCACGTTCATAGCTGGAAAGAGCGTCCTGCAGCCGGTTCAGCTTCTGTAACGCGGCTCCGCGATTGATCAGCGCGCCCAGATGATCGCTTCGAATGAGAAGCGCGGAATCATAGCTTGCCACCGCCTCATCGAAGCGCTTGAGATCGAGCAGGGCGTTGCCGCGATTGTAGAAGGCGCCCGCATTCGTCGGGTCGAAAGAGATCGCGCGATCGATCAGTGCGGCAGCCTCCAGGGGCCTGCCTGTTTGGGCCATCAGGAC
Organism: Alphaproteobacteria bacterium; assembly: GCA_034665805.1. Classification (GTDB taxonomy): domain Bacteria; phylum Pseudomonadota; class Alphaproteobacteria; order Micropepsales; family Micropepsaceae; genus CAIYRG01. The sequence goes on along the minus strand of JAXDMY010000011.1, from coordinate 28,682 downwards.
GCCAAGAAAGTTCAGGGCATCCGCCTGATCAGGCGCCGCTTCCAACACTTGGCGATAGAGGCGTTCGGCTTCATCGAGCCGGCCCGCCTGATGCAATGCGGTGGCGTGGCGGAGCGCACCCAAAATTTCCGCCGGTGCGTGTTCGGCGCTCATGGCTCCTGCCCTTCGGGGAGCTCGTTCAGGTTCATCATGCCGCGACGCCGCAAGCTCATCAGGGAGATGCCGGCCGCAATCAGGCAGACAGCGCCGCTCATCATGAACGCATTGGACACCCCGATAAGATCGGAGATGTAGCCCAGCAGCAATGCGCCAAGCGGCGGGCTGCCCAACGCCCCCATGGCGTAGAACGCCATCACCCGCCCCAGCATCGCGTCCTCGCTAAGGGCCTGGACCTGCGTGTTGCTGGAGACGGCGATGCCGAGATAGGCAAAACCCGTCGGTACCACCAGGAGGACCGCAACAAGGAGAGAATGTGCGTTGGCAAATCCGATCAGGCTCACGCCCAAGACCACGGCCATGATGGTCGGCGTCACCGGCAAATGGCGCTCGGGCAGCTTGGAGACGAGCGCTGCTCCGGAAACGGCGCCGGCGCCGAAAGCGCTGATGACATAGCCCAGACCATCCGCCCCCTGATGCAGGATATCCTGCGCAAAGGCGGGCATCAGGGCAAGATAGGACGTTCCGAAACAGGAACAGATCGCCGATAGGAACAGCACCATGCGCAAATGCGGATGGCGCGTGACATAGAAGAACCCCTGTTTCAAATCGTCCCACGGCTTGCTCGTGGGACGTTCGCCGCGCCGTTCGAGCCGCATCAGGAACAGGCTCGTCAACACCGCACCGTAAGACACGGTGTTCAGCAGGAAGCACAGGCCTTCGCCGATGGCTGCAACGATGATACCGCCGATCGCCGGTCCAACCGTGCGCGCAAGATTGAACATCATGGCGTTGAAGGCGATTGCTTGGCGCAAATCCTCCCGTCCGACCATGTCCACGGTGAAGGACTGGCGCGTGGGAACTTCGACGGCGGTGATAATCCCGAGCGCCAGCGCGAGCACGATGATGGCGTTGATCTCGACGTGATCGGTGAGCGTCAGCACCGTCAGGATGGCCGCCTGGAGCATACACAGAGCTCGCGTGACCATGAAAACCGAACGGCGGTCGTTGCGGTCGGCGATCATGCCCGCAAAGGGAGTAATGAAGAAAATCGGCGCCTGGGATACGAAGGAGACGACACCCAGCAGAATCAAGGAATGGGTCAGCCGATAGACCAGCCAGGAAAGAGCCACGCTCTGAATCCAGGTGCCTAGCAGGGTGACCAATTGGCCGGCGAAGAACAGCCGGTAATTATAGTGCCGAAAGACGCGCGGAACCCGGGCAAGCCAGGCCGGCGTAGGGGATCCTTCTGGCGACGGCTCGATGATCATGACGGGCGTAACGGCATCTCGCTGGGGTCGAGATGCTAGTAACCCCCGCGGGTTGAGCGGTGCAAGGCCGCATGAGGAGAAGCGCGCTAGGCCGCGGCACCTTTAGCGGTGGGGAAATCCGCCTCGGCAAGGCGTCCTGGCAATCGGACGCACACCCTCGTTCCCACGGCCAGTTCGCTTTGCAGGGTGATCGTGCCGCCATGAAGCTCCACCAGCCTTTTGGTGATGGCCAGGCCCAATCCCGTGCCCTCATGCCGTCGCCTGATGCTCGAATCGACCTGGCGAAAGGGCTCGAACACGGCGGGCAGATGCTCCGCGGCAATTCCGATCCCGGTATCGCTGATGGCGAATTCCACCATGGAATCAGCAGCGCTCACCTCGACCGTCACGCAACCGCCTCGCGGCGTAAATCTTACGGCATTGGCGAGCAGATTGATGGCAATCTGGCGCACGGCCCTTTCGTCCGCGGCAAACCAGACTTCGGCGTCGGGGAGCATCGATCGAAGGTCGACGCCGGCCTTCGCGGCGGCAGGCGAGACGATGGTGAGCGCACTGCGCACCATCTCCCGCAAATCGAGCGTCCGCCTGTCGAGGACGTAACTTCCCGCTTCAATCTTCGAAAGGTCGAGGATCTCCGAAATCAACGCGAGCAAGTGTCGTCCACTGGTATGGATTGAGCCGGCATATTCGGCATATTTCTCTGACGACGTTTCCGTGCGGCCGAAGATGCCGTCGCGGATCACCTCCGAAAAGCCCAATATGGCGTTGAGGGGCGTGCGCAGTTCGTGACTCATCGTGGCGAGGAATTGCGACTTGAGCCGGCTTGCGGATTCGGCGGACAGCTTGGCCTCGGCAAGTTCGCCTTCGCGCCCCTTCAAAACGGAAATGTCCGAGAAGGTAAGCACCATGCCGCCGTCGGAGAGGCCGCAGGCCGCGACAAGATACCAGGACCCGCCGATTTCGATTTCCCGCATCTCGCCGGTATCGGCTAGGCGGCGCAGAATTTCGGGTGAGATGGCTTCGACATTCAAGGATGTCATCAGAAACGCACAGAATGGGCGTCCAAACGGCAGCCTTTTTTCTACCGCGGAGGCCAGGGCCCTCAACGCGGAATTGCCGCTGACCAGCTGGAGTTCCGAATCCACAAGCGCCACCGCGCAAGGCGCCGCATCCATCGCCTCGATCAGACGACGCTCGGCGCGGCGCGCGGCTTCCCGCGCCACGAGTTCCCGCGTGACGTCGCGAGCCGTTCCGCGATAGCCGCTGAAGCGTCCTTCGAGGTCGAAGGCCGGCTTGCCGCTCACAGAGACATAAAGAGTTTCGTCGTCGTCGCCTTTGAGATCGAGCCGCAAACGAAAGCGCTGCCGGGCGGAAAGGCTCTGGCGAAGCGAGCGCCAGCTGTCTTCGGCGACACCGGGCGGAACGCGCGATCCGGGTCCGGGTGTCAGCAAGCTCGGCAGCCGGGTAACAAGGTCGGACTCTTCTGCGGAACTCACCTCGACGTGGCAAAGCGTGTGATCCATCTCCCAGAAACAATCCGAGGAAGCTTCGGCGAAATCCTGGAAGCGCATACGGCTTTCGATGATTTCGCGTTGCGCGCGTACTCGTTCCGAGATATCGCGCACCATCCAAAGCTGACGCTGGCCATCGGCCATGTCGAGATTTGCGCAGGAAAACTCGACGGGAAACACGCGGCCGTCGAGTGTTGTGCCCGAGAGTTCCGGCATCTCGCCAGGAGAATATTCACCCCGCGCAACCCGATGGGCTTCGGCACCGAGCAACCGGCCAATCGGGAGGCCGGCAAGACCTCCGGTTCGCGCTCCGAACTGCTTCTCGGCGGCGGCATTGGCGATGACTACGCTGCCGCCCTCGCCAATCACCACCATGCCATCGGATGCGTGGTCGAGGATGGCCGCGAGCACCGCATCGTGCTCCTGCTTGGCTTGCGCGTTGGCGGCCCTAAGTTCCTCTTCCATCGACGTCGCGGCGCGATCGTTCAGCCGGCGCTCGCGATCGAACTCGGCATAGGTTTGATCGACGATCGCGCTGAACGCGTGGAGGTCGACCTCCTTGCTATCGCTCTTCGCTGCCGCTCGTAGTTGACGGAGAAGGAGTTTATGCACCAGCTCTCTCGCCAAACGTGCCTCCGAAGGCGAGCAAAAGATCGGCCTTACCCTCGGATTTGCCGGTCCAGCCCCGCTGTGCCGTCCACAACGATTGCGCCGCGCGCATATAACCCCGCTATGTCTTTTCGCGAACAACCCAAGATAGGGGGCACAGCTTAATGACACGTTTAACTCAAGCTTTAGGAATAGAGTAAACAGAAGGTATCGAAACGTCCGAACGAAATTATCCGACGATAAGGATGTGAACGTCGCGAGGGCCGTGCGCGCCCAATTCTATGGTCTGTTCGATATCGGCGGTGCGCGAGGGGCCGGTCACGAGATTGAGCGTGGCCGGCATGCTTGGCCCGGCGGTCAGAATGGCGGCGATGTCTTCGAAGCGCGGAACGATGGAGTTCCGCATCACCAGCGCGAATTCGCAGCCTGGCCGAAAGTGCCAAGAGGAGGGGCTGCGCGGTCCTGAGAGGAAGACGAGGGTGCCGGTCTCGGCGATTCCATAATCGGCCGCGGCAGCGGCGCATGCATTTCCATCGGGCGGGGCCGCCGATAGAATCAATCCGGGCGCGCGATCCCAGGCAAGCGCGTTCAGTGGCGAAATCTCGGGAACTTGCAGACGCGGAGGAAGCCGCATCTGCATCATGATTGACCAGATCGAAGCGGGCACCTCTCCTGCCGATTTGATTTCATGGACATGCGCAACGCTGGCCTTTGCCTTCGCGATGAAATGGGCCGCCGGATCGGCGGTCCAGGAGGGAAGACGATAATCCGGAACGGCGCGCGCTCCCGGCCGGCCTCGGGCGATCGCCTGCAGGATCGCTTCGCGCGCGGCGCTCATGGGCGATTTCCCGCCCGGCGTTTTTTCCACTGCGACTGGAAGCTTTCGGCCGCCGGTTTGGCAAGATCGCGAACGACGAACCAGCCCGACAGAACGGGGAGCGAGCGCAGCCGCCCTCCTCGTCCTGCGGCCAGCCGCATCACGCTGGCCACCACTCGCGTCGCCATCCCATAAAGTCTGGGGCGAAGCGCCACCGAACTCCAGAGTTTCAGACCGACATTGAAAGCCGAAGAGGGAATACCGCGCGCGAAACTCTCATTGCGCCAGTGCCGCATGATGCGGGTAAGCGGGATTTTCACCGGACACACGGATTCGCAGCGGCCACAGAAGCTCGATGCATTGGGGAGGTGATAGGTCTTGGCCAAACCGTCGAGCCCGGGATCGAGGGCGGCGCCAAGAGGGCCAGGATAGGTCGCGCCATAGGCGTGACCGCCGATAGCGCCATAGACCGGGCAATGATTCATGCACGCGCCGCAGCGGATGCAGTGCAGCACTTCGCGCGCCGGACTGGCAAGCAGCGCGCTCCGGCCATTGTCGAGCAACACGACATGGAAATCCTCCGGCCCGTCAGCGTCGCCGGCGCGTTTGGGTCCACTCATGAAGCTCACATAGGAGGTGATCTCCTGTCCCGTCGCCGAACGCGTCAGCAGGCGGAGCAGGATGGAAGCGTCTTCCAGCCGTGGCACGATCTTCTCGATTCCGGCAACAACTATATGCGTGCGCGGCAGCAGCCGCGTCAGATCGCCATTGCCCTCATTGGTGACGATGATTGCCGTTCCCGTTTCGGCCACGAGAAAATTCGCGCCTGTGATTCCGGCGTCCGCCGACTCGAAGTGCTGCCTCAGAACGGCACGGGCCTCGGCTACCAAAGCCGGGCGGTCGTCCAGCTTTCGACTGGGGGGAAGAGTCTCGTGCTTGCTGCGGAAGCTCGCTTCCACGTCCTCACGCCTGAGATGAAAGGCCGGCGCCACGATGTGGCTCGGGCGCTCATTGCGAAGCTGGATGATGTACTCGCCGAGGTCCGTCTCAACCGGGTTTATTCCGTGAGCGCTGAGATGCGCGTTCAACTCGATTTCCTCCGTCACCATGGATTTGCCTTTGGTGACGGAACGGGCAGCGCGCTCTTTCAGAAGGGCCGTGATGACATCGCGCGCTTCCGCCGCATCGCGGGCCCAATGGACGTGTCCGCCTGCGCTTCGCACTTGCGTTTCGAATTGGATGAGCAATTCGTCCAGACGCGACAGCGCTGCCTCCCGAATGGCGCGCCCCTGTTCGCGCAAGGACTCAAAGGGGATGGGAAATGTCGCGAAGGCGGCCGCGCGCCGGACCTGGAAGCCTTCTTTGAGATGGCCAAGGGCGCCTTGAAGGCGTGCATTTTGCAGCGCCATGCGTGCAGCCTGGGGAAAATCGCGCGCATCGCTGGACACTAGGGCGCCTCGCCGATGGGTGCCGAGTCTCCCATGTCGGCCAGCACTTCGGCCGCATGACGGACGCTCATCGTCTCGCCCCTGCGCGCCAACCTTCCTGCCAAATGCAGCAAGCAACCCAAATCGCCGGCAAGAATCATGTCTGCGCCGCTCGCCTTGGCCTCGGCGATCTTGTCGTCGGCCATGCGCGCCGAGATTTCCGGATATTTGACGGAAAAGAATCCGCCGAAACCGCAGCAGGTTTCCTTTTCCGAAAAATCGCGCAAGGACAGACCGCTCACCGATTTCAGCAAAAGGCGCGGTTCGGACGAGACCCCCATCTCGCGCAAAGAGGAACAGGAATCATGATAGGCGGCATTGCCCGTGCATTGGGCGGAGACGCTCTTCAGTCCGCACACATTCACCCGAAACGAAAACAACTCATGCGTCTTGGCGGCCAGGGCATCCGCGCGCGCGGACCAGGCGGCATCGCTTTGCAAGAGCCGGGGATAGTGCACCTTGACCATCCCGCCGCACGAGCCCGACGGCACGACGACATAGTCGAACCGCTCGAAAATCGCGATCGTGTTCTTCGCAAGCGCTGCGGCGTCGGTTTCGTCCCCGGCATTGTACGCCGGTTGACCGCAGCAGCTCTGCGGCGGCACCTCCACCTCGCAGCCCGCCTGCTCGAGCAATTTCACGCTCGCAAAACCCACCTCTGGCCGGAACATGTCGGCGAGGCAGGTGATCAAGAGCCCGACGCGTGTCATGAAGATTTCTTGGGCTTCCGCGAAGCGCTGGGCCGCCGGCCACGAATCCTTCTGTGCGGCAGGCTGGCGCCGAGCTCGTAGGTCGCCTTGCGCAAATGTTCCATCAGGTCCTTGCGGTCGAGGGCTTCCAAGTCCTTGTAAGGGATCACTTGGCCGATGCGCATCTGAATCTCGCTGCCGATCTTGTCATAAACCTCCTTGAAGAAGAGCGAGAGCCGCAGCGTCAGGCTGATATGGCTGGCGATCTGGAATAGGCGGCTGTTCTGTCCGGCAAAGTAGACCGGTACCACCGGCGCCTTTGCCGCGATAATGAGCCGTGCGGTGAAGTTCTTCCACTCGGGGTCCACGGCGCGTTTGCTCCACGGCTTGGGTGCGGTGGAGGCGCCGCCCGCGGGGAAAATCACCAGGCAACCGCCCTTGACGAGATGGGCTTTGGCTGCGGCACGAGATTTGAGATTGGTGCTGAGCGCCTCCTTGGTCTCGGCAAAGTCGATGGGCAGCAGATGGGAGCGGATCTCCTCGGCCCGATACAACACGCTGTTGGTGAGCACGAGGAAGTCTTCGCGCAGCTTCGAAGTCAGATGGCTGATGATCAGCCCGTCCAAAACCCCGAACGGATGGTTGGCGACAATAACAAGGGCTCCGGTGGCGGGAAGGCACTCTAGAGCATCTTCGTTATAGACGATCTTCAGCTCGAGACTGCGGATCGCCGCCGCCCAGAAATTTTCGCCCGGAGCGCGGTTGCTGCGCTGCTCGTCGTAAAGACTCTTCAAATAGGGCTGGCCGGTCATGCGCTCGACCGCGCGGATGAGCAGGCGCTTGAGCCGCGGATCGTCCTCGGTGGCATAAGAGAAACTATCGGTTTGTTTGGCGGGCGACATGGGCGTTGGAGATTCGCAGTTTCGGCGGCCCTCTTGAAGCCCTCATTTGAGTGCGGACATGGCAAGGGTCAGCCAGCCGGCCAGAAGCGACAGACCGCCCAGCGGGGTGACAAGCGCGAGCGCATTGGAACCCGTCAGCACCATGAAATAGAGCGACCCCGAGAACAGCACGATACCCACGGTGAAAAACCACGCCGCAAGATTCGCGCGGGCGACAGCCGCAGGCCGGGCAATCAGGGATGTGGCCACAATCGCCAGTGCGTGCGTGAGATGGTAATGCGCACCGGTCTGGAAAACCTCCAGAGCGCGGGGCGCGACCGATGACTCCAGACCATGGGCCGCGAAGGCGCCTGCAGCCACCGCCAGGAACCCATTCACCGCACCGACCAGGAGCCATCTGTTCATGGCATATGCTGGGCTGGTCTGGGTCCCGTGGCAATAGTGTGGCAAATCCGGAATTCGCAACTGCTTGGGCAATGCTCCGGGCGAATTTCGGATTCAAAGCCACACTAGCTTGCGTTGAAGCCTCAAACGCGCGAGTTAGCCGCCATGACCTATTACGTCACCGCCTCCGACGGGACCGACATCGCCTATGATTGCATCGGCGAGGGCCCTCCCATTCTGCTGATCCACGGTTTCGGCGCCAACCGCCTCATCACTTGGGCAAATACGAACTGGTACCAGACCCTGACCCATGCCGGACACAAACTCATCGCCCTGGATTGCCGCGGCCATGGGGAGTCCGAGAAGCCGCATGATTCGGAGGATTACGACGAGGGCCGCATGGCGATGGATGTCCTCGCCGTGCTTGCGGCGCTCGAAATACCGGAGGTCGATGTCATGGGCTATTCGATGGGCGCCCAGCTGGCGATCCGGCTGATGCATGATGCGCCGGGCCGCGTGCGGCGGGCCGTGTTGGGCGGGTTGGGCGAGAATTATTTCCATTTCTCCAAAGAGCGCGCCGATATCATCGCGCGTGGGCTTCTGGCCAAGGACCCGGCGAAAATCTCCGATTCCGTGGCGAAGGAGTTTCGCGTCTTTTGCGAAAAGGCAGGTGACGACCTTCTGGCCATGGCGGCCTGCATACGCAGGCCCCGCCAGATCTTCTCGGCCGAGGAGTTGCACGCCTTCCCGCAGCCGGTGCTCGTGGCGTGCGGAGCCGAAGACAATCTCATCGCTTCGCCCGAGCCGCTGGCACGGGCCTTTCGCGACGGCCGCCTGGTGATCATTCCCAAACGCAACCATCATTCGACCGTAGGCGATCGCGCCTATAAGGACGCTGTCGTCGCATTCCTTGCAAGCTGAGGAGAGAATTGCTGGCCATGGCAGATTCCGCATTCGATTGGGCCGACCCATTTCTCCTCGAGCAGGAGCTTTCGGAACATGAGCGCATGGTGCGGGACAATGCGCGGCGCTTCTGCCAAGCCAAGCTCAGCCCCCGCGCGCGCGATGATTTTCGCCATGAGCGCTTCGACCGCAGCGTGATGACGGCGATGGGCGAGATGGGCTTTCTTGGCGCGACTCTTCCCGAAGAAGAGGGCGGGGCGGGATTGAACAATGTCGCCTATGGGTTGATCGCGCGCGAGGTCGAACGAGTCGATTCCGGTTACCGTTCGATTCTCAGCGTGCAGAGCGCGCTGGTCATGTACCCTATCCACGCCTATGGCAGCCCGGAGCAGAAGCGCAAATTCCTTCCCAAGCTGGCGTGCGGCGAGCTGATCGGCTGCTTCGGGCTGACCGAGCCCGATCACGGATCGGACCCGGGCTCGATGACCACGCGGGCGGCCAAGGCGCCTGGCGGCTTTCGCCTGAATGGCGCGAAGACCTGGATCACCAATTCGCCTTATGCCGATGTCGCGGTGGTGTGGGCCAAGGCCGACGACGACCGCATTCGCGGATTTCTGGTGGAACGCGGGACGAAGGGTTTTTCCACGCCCAAGATCGAGGGCAAGTTTTCGCTGCGCGCCTCGCCGACCGGCGAGATCGTGCTCGAAGATTGCTTCGTTCCTGAAGAAAACATGCTTCCCAATGTACGCGGACTCGCAGGACCCTTCGGATGCCTCAACAAGGCGCGCTTCGGGATCGTGTGGGGCGTCATGGGCGCGGCCGAGTTCTGCTGGCATGCGTCGCGGCAATACACAATCGACCGCAGCCAATTCGGCAGGCCCTTGGCCGCCAATCAGCTGGTCCAGAAAAAGCTGGCCGACATGCAGACCGAGATCGCGCTGGGGCTGTTAGGGGCGCTGCGCCTCGGGCGGTTGCTGGATCAGGGCAAAGCCGCGCCGGAAATCATTTCGCTGATGAAGCGCAACAATTGCGGCAAGGCGCTCGATATTGCGCGGCTCGCGCGCGACATGCATGGGGGCAATGGCGTCGCGGATGAATACAACGTCATCCGGCACGTGTTGAACCTCGAAGCGGTCAACACCTACGAAGGAACGCATGACATCCATGCGCTCGTCTTGGGCCGCGCGCAGACCGGCATACAGGCCTTCAGCTGATTATTGGCTCTGCCGGAACACCAAATATCCCGCCCAGCCGAACGCAAGGGCCATCAGCACGGCGGCAAAGCCGTAAGCGAACGACGCTTGGTAGGCATAATTGTAGACCTGCCGCTCGAACCCGCTCTTGTCGATGAAAAGCGGCGAGGATTGCGCACTCACGATTGTACCGTTCTGGAAGAGATAAACCTCCGCGCGGTATTCGCCGGGCGGAACGGAGGCCGGGACCTGGATACGAGCACGAAAGAGGGTGCGACTCAGGAATTCGATGCCGGTGGGGCTTTCCCAATAAAGATGCTCGCGCTTGCGATCCCTAATCGCGGCGGCGCGAAATGCAGCGGCTTCGTCAGGACCGATATTGCCCTTAGTGGTCGCTTCCAAATTGGCGGTGCCGAGATGGAAGCGCGTCACCGTCGCGGGCGAGGCGATGTCGTCCAGTGGCCGCGTGCTGGCAAGGAAATAATAGCCCGGGAGTCCGAGCAGCTCGACCTGCTCCCGATTGACCCAGATGCCAAGGATCCGCTTTTTGCGCCGCACGGTCATATCCAGCTGTGGCCCGCGGATGACGATCACAAGATCCCGATCCTTCGCCGGGCCTGTCTCTTCGGACGGCTCGATCGCACCGAACATCACGATGTCGGTGCCGGTGAAGTTTGAGGTGATCTGGATGAGATCGGTGGATAGTCCCGAAACGAGATCGTCGGCCGTTGCCGGGGTCCGGGCGAGGAGCGCGGCGATCAAAGCTATCCAATAAAGGGGTGCGCGCAGCCTCATGGCGTGCCCGCCACGATCGAATAGATGTCGCCCGGCGTGGTCACCAGGCCAATGAAGAGCCTGAGGGCGACACCGACGACCAGAACGGCAAGCAGTGCCCGCAATTGCTCGCCGCGCATCTGAGAGCCCACGCGCACGCCCAACTGAACGCCCACCACGCCGCCGATCACCAGAAGAAACGCAAGGACGATGTCGACAGTCTGATCGCTGGTGGCGTGCAGGATGGTGGTTGCGGCGGTAACGAACAGGATCTGGAACTGCGAGGTGCCGATCACGACATTGGTCGGCATCCGCAAGAGATAGATCATCGCCGGTACCATGATGAAGCCGCCGCCAACGCCCATGATGGCCGTCAAGACGCCAACGAGGAATCCCAACACCACCGGTGGAATCACGCTGATATACAATTTGGAGCGGCGAAACCGGATCTTGAACGGGAGTCCATGGATCCAGCTGTGCACGCCGGTCTTCGTCGGCGCGGCGTTCCCGCCCGTCCGGGCCCTGCGAATGGCGCGGATGCTCTCGTTCAGCATCAATCCGCCGATCGAACCTAAGAGGACCACATAGCTCGCTGTTACGACAAGCTCGATCTGACCGAGCCGCTGCAACTCACGAAAAATGTAAACGCCGATCGCCGAACCCGCCAAGCCGCCGGAAAGCAGCATGGTCCCCATTTTTGCGTCCACGCCTTGGCGCCGCCATTGCGCCAAGGCACCCGAAAGCGATGACGCGGTAATGTGGCTGGCTTGGGTGGCGACCGCGATGCCCGGCGGAATGCCGTAAAACACCAATAGCGGAGTCATGAGAAATCCGCCGCCTACGCCGAACATGCCGGAAAGAAACCCGACCGCGGCGCCCACGCCCAGGATCATGGCCCAGTTCACGGAAAGCTGGGCGACGGGAAGATAAATTTCCATGTGGAATCGAAAGACCAAACCCGGAAGTCAGGATACGCTGATTTCCCAAATTCTTACGTCCGATATTTCTAATTCGACGTGAGCGGGGGACCGTCATTGGCCGCCACGTTCATGGGCTGCGGCTTATAGGTCTTGGCGAGCCGGTCGGCGGCGTCTCGCTCGGCGGCGGAAATCTGGGTCGTTAGCGCACTGACGCGCGTTTTGGATTCGCTATCGCCGGACGCCGCCGCGATGGCATACCATTTGTAGGCCTCCGGGAGCGACGTTTGGACGCCCAAGCCGCGTTCGTAGAGCACCGCAAGATTGAATTGCGAGTCGATCAGCCCCAGCTCCGCTGCAGTCTTGAACCAGCGCACGGCCTCCGGAAAATTCTTTTTTCCGCCGATTCCGTTGGCATTGGCGACTCCCAAAGCGTGCATCGCCTTGCGGTTGCCGTTTTTGGCGGCCTCGCCGTACCACCGCAGGGCCTGGTTCTGATCCGCGTCGACCCCCCGGCCCTTTTCAAAGAACGCTCCGAGCCGATATTGGGCCAACGGTTCGCCGGCCCCCGCCGCCTTCTGGAGCCAACGCATAGCTTCGGCATCGCTGACCGGGACCCCATCGCCATTGGCATATTTGAGACCGAGGGCGAGGGCAGCCTTGACGTCGCCGGAATTGGCCTGGCCAACCAGGCGCGACAGATTTGCAGCGCCGGCATTGCCCGCTGAGCCGGCCGCCGCCTGCTGCACGGTGGGAGCCATTGCCGGGCTCGGTGTTGCCGCTCCACCGTCGGGCGTCGTGGTCAGGGCACTCGCAGCAGGAGATCCGGGTGGTGGCGCGGCGTTCACGGCGCTTACCGCTTCTTCGGCGGGGATCGCCGAAGCAGCGACCTCGGAGGTCCCGGCCGCTTTGCCGGGCGCAGCCGCGCTGGGTTGGCTTGGACGATTTGGCACCGCAGGCCTATTCAGCTGCAACGCAACCACTCCCGATTCGCGCCAGATATTGCGCGTGATCTCATAGCCGGACGCGATCAACAGCAAAAACAAACCCACCATCGCGAGATGCTGCGTCCCTCGCCGGGATGGTTTGGCTGAATGGCCGCCGGCGAGCGCCCATTCCGCTTCGCCGGGGAAGGGGATGTGGTATTTCGCGCGCGTGCCGCGCTCTGCCTCGGGCTCCGCGGCCGCCTGTGCCGCACGGCGCGCGTGGTCAAGATAATTCTCGGGCGATGAGGAAAGGGGCTGCGCCTCGGAGGATAAGATTTCCTCCGGCTCCGGCTGCGGTGGGGCTGTTTGGTTGGAGAATTCCGCCTCACCGGACGTGTGATGATCCGCGGCTTCGGACAAAGGGATTTCAGGGAAGGGAGGCAAATCGAACTGGGAGTCAGCCCTGCTTTCTTCCTCGGGGAGCGGCGCCAGCGGCCCGCTCAATGGCTGGGCGATTGCGATATTCTCGATGCGCTTTGTCGTCTCGGCGAGGTTCGCCTCCAGATCCGTCAGCGCTTCCCGGTTCTTTTTTTCCGCCGCATCGAGACGGGCGCCCAAACTGCGCATCATGTCGAGGACCCCGGTATCGGCGGCCTCGCGGCTTTCGATTTTTTCGAGACGGGAGGCAATGTCTTCGAGACTGTGCCCGATAGATGCGAAATGACGCTCAAGCGCTTCCTGCGTGCGCTCTTCGGCGAAATTCAGCCGCGCCTCAAGCCGGGCCTCGGTCTCGTCGGGAGCCGGGCCCGAAGCAATGCTCTGCTCAGCCTGTTTCAGGCGTGCATCGAGCCGGGCCACAATCTCGTCAGAAGCCCGGCTGGAAGCGATGTCCTCCTCGGAGCGCTTCACGCGCGCGTCGAGCCTGGCCAGAATCTCGTTAGAAGCCTGGTTGGAAGCGATGTTTTGCTCGGCCCGCTTCAGACGTTCCTCCAGCGCGAGCGACAATGCGATTCGATGCTCGTCCTCTTTGATTCGTTCATCGAACGCCGCAAAGCGGTCTTCCACCGATTGCCCAAAGCGTTGCGATTCCTCGCGCGCATACGCGATCCTGCCGGCCAGCACTTCGATGTTGCCGGTGAGATTCCCTAGCTGATCGGAGGAGTCGCTCGCGGTCTTGGCGATCTGATCGGTCAGGCGTGACATTCCCTGGTGTAAGGCGCGCACCGCGTCGCGAAGCGCGTTTGTATCTGTCTGGCGCTCGACATTGTCGATCCTGGTGGTGAGAAGCTTGAATGCCTGAGCTTGATCGCGTGCCGCTGCATTTATCTCCGCCGCCGCCGAGCTCATGGCCCGCTGCGCTTCGGTCTGGGCGCGTTCGCTTGCTTCAAGGCGACGCGCCATCACGCGCAACGTGTCGTCAATCCGGCGGAATGCGCCGTCGGTTTCCGCTTCCTTGCGCGCGAATCTGGCGGCGGGATCGTCGCGGTCGTGCGATATTTCCTCATCCCGCCCGTAGCGGAAAGGAGTCACGGATTCTTCCGGTACTTCGATTGCCGTCTTGGCCCGTCCGTTTTCGGACCGGGCACTTTCGCCCCTTGCACTTTCGGAAATTATTCGCCGGGTCAGCCATTCGCCGACGGGGATACCTTCCCGGCCGGCTGCCGAGCGTGCGATTTCCCGCGCTTCTGGCGGGATACCTGTCACATTCCAGGGAAGTGTATGCTTCATCTCGCGTTCTGCGACGCCCAGCCGTCTAGAAAAGGTAAAGATACCCAGATGTTGTGTAAAGGACCGTTAGCAACCCAACCACAGTAAACTGGGGACATCCAGCCATCCGAGCCGTCAAAATCGCAGAACAGAGTTAACGAGCCGTTAGCCGAGCGGAGGCTCGTTGTGCGCCACGCCGGCTTTGTCCAGCTCCCGCCCCAGGCTGCCGGTCAGCCAGGCGCCGGCCATGCGATAGTCCGAAACCAGCGACCACATGGGATAGGTAAAGGTCGCCGGCCGGTTCTTCTCGACAAAAAAGTGAGCGAACCAGGCAGGGCCGTATCCTGCGATCAGAGCACCGAAGAGCAGCTCGTAACTGAACGTGACGACGGCCGCCACCAGGAGCACGCTCGCGGCTCCCGTTCCCACGATATGCCAAAGACGCGTTTCGGGCTTGGCATGTTCGCGCAGGTAGAAGGGCCAGAACTCCCCATAGCTGGCGATCGATTGAGGTTGGGTCATATGGGAGTCATTGCGGTTCGGGAAGGCCGAGGTCGGTGGCGAACAGTTCCGCCGCGTAGATCTCGTCCCCGTTCACCGCGATGCCTATGCCGGTCTTGTCGAACGCCTCGTATGTCAGGTTGGTCCTGTGATCGGGACTTTTCAGCCAGATGTCGAGGAAGCCCCGCGCATAGGTCTCCGGATCGAATCCCGCCGCCGGAGTGAAATATTGCGCGGCGGAATTCTCGCCGACAAAGCCACGGAATTTCGGGTCCGCGAGCAGGCTGTTCACCGCCAGGTTGCCATCGGGGTTTCCGACATCGAACGAACGCTTCCGTGCCATATCTTCCGAGTGGCTCTGCGCCGCGCGCATCAGCTGGGGGTCCAGGATGAGGGGCTTGGCCCGCTCATTGAGCCGGTGACGCTCCGCATCCACCAGGACAAACAGCCGCTCCTTGAGCAGCCCCACTTGGCTCTCCAAGGATGGCGGCGTCTTTGGCGCGGGCGCGCTGGCGCAGGCCGCGAGGACGAAAGCGACGAGAAGAATGCCGAAACGCGTCATCATCAGCACAAAATCAGCACCGCCAGACCATTGCTTAACCCGACTTTTACCACGGTAGACGAGGTTGTGCGGGTAGTCGAAGCGCGAGGGGGAATGATGCGCAACGGCCGACCCGCCGAGTTCGTCATGGGTTCGGTGCAGCTTGGCCTTTTGTATGGCGCGACGAACCGCTCGGGCAAGCCCCCGCGGGATACGGCCCTGCGCCTGGTGCGGCGAGCTGCCAATGCCGGAGTATCGGTGTTCGATACGGCGCGGTCCTATGGGGATGCGGAAGAACGCTTGGGCGCGGCCCTGGCGGGTAGGGGGGCGGTCCGCACCATCACCAAGCTCGACCCTCTGAACGATCTCGCGTCCGATGCATCGCCGGCGTCCGTCTGCGCTGCGGTGGATCAGAGTGTCGCCGAATCTCTGGCCGCATTGCGACTCAAGACTCTGAGTTGCGTGCTGCTGCATCGCGCGGAGCAAATGACCTCTCATAACCGCGCCATTTGGCGCCGTCTGCAAGAGCATGTGGCGGACGGGACCATCCAAGCCCTCGGTGTCTCGGCGCAATCGCCGGTCGAAGCCCTCACCGCGCTTGGCGATTCGGCTGTCACACATATCCAGCTTCCATTCAACATCCTCGATTGGCGCTGGAGCAAAGCCGGGGTCATCGCCGCGCTGGAGGCCCGCCCTTCCGTGACCGTCCATGCCCGGAGCGTATTTCTTCAGGGCGTTATCGCTTGCAGCGATCCGAAACTCTGGCCCCGCATTTCCGGGGTGGATGCACCCGCAACAATCGCCTGGCTGACGCAAACGGCCGAGGCTTTCGGCCGCCACGGCGTCGCCGATCTCGCGCTCGCTTTCGCCCGCGGACAGAGCTGGATCGACGGTGTTGTGGTTGGTCAGGAGACCGATGGGCAGCTCGACGAGAATCTGAAGCTCTGCAGCCATCCTCCTCTGTCCGCTCAGGATTGCGCGACCATTGCCGCCGCCGCACCGCATCTGCCCGCAACTTTCCTCGATCCCGCCCGATGGCCGCCGCAATGAGCGCGCAGGATCTCTTCCGGCTCGATGGGCGTGTTGCGTTCCTCTCTGGTGCCGCCGGCCATCTCGGCCGCGAGATGGCCCGCGCGCTCGGCCACGCCGGAGCAACGCTCATTTTGAACGGCCGCAATCTGCCCCGACTGGAAGCTTTCGCTGCCGAACTCGCGACAAGCGGGATCGCCTCCGAATGCGCGGCCTTCGACATGATGGATTTCGACGCCGTGAGGCGTTTTTTGGCGGCCCGGCCACAATTGGACATCCTGATCAACAATGCGATCACCATGACCCCGAAAAGCCTGGGCGAGGTGGCCCCGGCGGATTTCGACAGCGCCTACCGGAGCACGGTGACCGCGTCCTTCGAAGCGATACGCGCCTCGCGTCCGGCGCTTGCGCGCGCGGCGGAGAAGTGGGGCGATGCGAGCGTCATCAATGTGTCGACCATGTATGCTTCGGTCAGCCCCGATCCGAAGCTCTACAGCGCTCCCGGCCAGATGAGCCCGCCCCATTACGGCGCCGCGAAAGCAGGCCTGGTTCAGCTCACCCGCCATTTGGCAGCCGAGCTCGGTCCTGAAGGCGTACGCGTGAACGCTCTCTGTCCGGGACCGTTTCCCACCCCCGAAACGGCCTCGCGCGATGCGGCGTTCGCCGGGCGCTTGGCGGCGCGCACCATGCTGGGGCGCACCGGCGCGGCGGCGGAGATCGGCGGCCCCGTCTTATTTTTGGCGAGCCGAGCTTCGAGTTTTGTCACAGGCGCGGTGTTGACGGCGGACGGCGGATGGACGGCTTGGTAGGATGAGACCCGGTATCGCAAGAACGATCGAAATGGCCCTGCTTTCGCCTTTCCGCAGCAACAGCGAATCATTTTTTCCCGAATCGCTGAAACAGCGGCTGAGGACTTTCGGCCTGCTGGACGACATTGGCGATGCGGCGTTGCGCCGGCTGCTGGCGGAATCCGATTGGTTCGGACTCCCTGGCGGAACGCAGCTGGCGCGGGACGGGGAGAACGATCGCGCGGTGTTCCTGGTCGTCACGGGATCGCTCGGCGTGTTCGTCTCCAACGAGAATTCGCCCAAGCGGCTGGTCGCTACCATCCCGGCCGGAGAGACGGTGGGGGAAATGTCGCTCCTGACCGGTGAATCCCATTCGGCGACGTTGGTCGCCTTGCGCGACACGGAACTTTTGCGCCTCGGGCCCAAAGCCTTCGACATGCTGCTGACGCGCTATCCCCGCATCATGCTCAATCTGCTGAAGATCGTGGTTCGGCGTTTGAGGGAGACGACGCGCGGCGGGCATCAGCGCACCCATCCCAAGACCTTTGCCATGATTCCGCTGCAGCGTGGGCTTGCCGACAATCCCGTGGTGCGGAGCATGGCGGAGATACTGGTCAATATGGGCGCCAAGGCCGCGGTGCTCGACAGTTCGGCCAGCGACGAAACGACGGACTGGTTCAATCGTTTCGAAGCCGAACATGACGTGGTCTTCTATCAGGGCGATCAGCCCGACAGCACCTGGACGAGTTTCTGCCTGCGTCAAGCCGATCGCGTCATGCTGATCGCGCGGGCCGATGAAAGCGTGCCGCTGCACCCCTTCGAGCGTCGCTTTTTCAAGCGCGAGATGGCGGCCTCGCCCGAACTCTTGCTGCTCCATCCCGGAGACACGACCCCACGCGGACTGCCGCAGCATATAGAACTTCGCAACGATCTTTTTGGCACACATCATCATGTGCGCACCGGAAGCACCAGCGATTTGAAACGGCTTGCGCGATTTGTCGCCGGCTCTGCCGTGAATATCGTATTGGCGGGAGGCGGCGCGCGCGGTTTTGCCCATATCGGCGTGCTGAAAGCGCTGCATGAGGCGGGCGTGCCGTTCGATTATGTCGGCGGGACCAGCATGGGCGGCATCGTCGCTGCGGGCTTGGCGATGGAATGGAGCATCGAAGAATTGACCGAGCGGGTGCGCGACGCCTTTGTCGTGAACAATCCGCTGTCGGATTTTACGCTGCCCCTCATCGCGCTGTTCCGCGGTGCGCGGGTTAGCGCGCTCCTACGGAAACATTTCGGCGATGTCCGTATCGAAGATCTGCCCAAGCCCTATTTCTGCGTCTCATCCGATCTGACGACGGGGCGGGATTTTGTGCATCGCAGCGGCCTTCTGTGGCGCGCGCTTCGCGCCAGCGTCGCTTTGCCGGGGATTTTGCCGCCGGTTACCGAAAACGGTCATTTGCTGGTCGATGGCGGCGTTATGAACAATCTGCCGGTGGACGTGATGGCGGCCGAAGCCAGAGGGCCGATCATTGCGGTGGATGTCGCTGGCGAGATCGATCTTCACGCGGACGACGAACGCTATGGGGAGCGCTCCATCTGGTCGCTCATCAGTCAGCGCATGCACGGATCGCCCTCCATCATCTCGATTTTGATGCGCGCAGGCACCGTAGGCAGCGATCTGCAACGGCGCACGGTTCGCGAACAGGCCGATTTCCTTTTCGAGCCGCCGCTTGGCGGCATCGGCATGCGCGACTGGAAGGCTTTCGAGCGCGCCATTGCACAGGGCTACGCCCATGCCAGCTTGGAAATCGAAAAACATGGTGTGCCGTTTTCCGATTCCTGGGCGGCTGGACCGGCGGTCTCCATGAATCGTCACCGATCGCCGGCCTGATCTGTCCCTGGCATACTTCCCTTCGCAATTCGCGCGTTTATCCCAAGATGAATTCCGGCACGGATGATGTTGAGTTCCCCGATCCGTTGGACGGGGCGAACGCGCGGATTGCGTCGGGCGATGCAAACGGCGCCACGGACTATCTGAAAGCGCAGCTCCAAGCCGGTCGCGGCGGGTTGCTCACCAGAATTGCTCTCGGGCGCGCTTTGCTGGCGGCAGGCAATGGCGACCAGGCCCTGCAAGTCTTGCGCGACACGGCGGCGTTGGGCCCGGGCATCGCCGAAGCGGCCCTCGCTTTGGGTGAAGGGCTTCTTGCGATGGGTCACTTGCCGACCGCCATCGCCGAGTTTCAGCGCGCGCTCCGGCTTGAGCCCAAACTGGTAGCGGCAAATTATGCGCTGGGCTGCGCCTGGCTCGACGCGGGTGAGGCTGAACGGGCGGCGGAGATCTTCTCCGAACTCGCCGCGACGGAGTCGCCCTTCACGCCGCGTGCCGCGCAGCGACTGTCCGAGGTCGAGGCGATGCGCCGGGCCAGCCGCTCGGCGCCGGGCTACGTCCGTCATCTCTTCGATCAGTTTTCGTCCGATTACGAGCGCAAGATGCTGGGGGAGCTTTCCTATCGCGCCCATCTCATCTTACGGGGTTTGGCCGGCTTGGTGGGTGCAACCACCCGAGGGGTGGACATTCTTGATCTTGGCTGCGGCACCGGGCTGGCAGGCGAAGCGTTCCGGGACTTGGCACGCCGGCTCGATGGCGTGGACCTCTCCCCCCTGATGATCGAGCACGCGCGACACCGGGGCATTTATGACAGCCTCCTCATCCAGGACGTGGAAGCCGCGCTTGCCAGTCCCGGCCCATCCTATGACTTGATCTTGGCCGCGGACACCCTGGTCTATCTCGGCGACCTCGCGGAGCTTTTTGGGGCGATAAGTGCCCGCCTCAAGAAAGGCGGCTTCTTTCTCTTCACGGTCGAAAAGAAGCCGGGCGAGGGCTTTGAACTCGGACCGAAACGCCGCTACCGCCACGGTGAGGCCTATTTGCGCGACCAAGCCGACCGGATGGGACTGGAGGTCATGGGCCTGCTCGATTGTTCGCCGCGCCAGGAAGCGAATTCGCCCGTGGAAGGTTTGGCCGTCGCGATGCAGCGAAAAGAGCCCTTATGAGTGCGGGAAATTAACTTTGAGGGGCATCTTTATTTGTGCTCTATATCGCGTCTTGAGAGCCTGGGACCCAAGGAGCACGAGAATGACCCGCGGAATTTGCCTATCCACTGTCGCTTTGGTCATGCTGGCCGCGCCGGCTTTTGCGCAAGACAAATGTTCGGCGCCGATTGCGCCCGTCGTCCCCAATGGGCGGACGGCGACCGTCTCCGACCTGGTTCAGGCGAACAAGGACGTGGTGTCTTTCATCAAGTCTTCCGACGATTACCAGAGTTGCCTGCTCGCCGATCTGCAATCGCAGATCGATGCGGCCAAGGACGATAAGGATAATAAGAAGGGGCTCGATCCTGCCATCAAGAAGGCGATTGAGGCCAAAGGCGATGCCAACCAGAAGCTGAAGGAATCGGTTGGAAAGGCGTACAACGCGGCGGCCGCGGCCTATAAGCAGGCGCACCCGAAGTAAGCCTTCCTTTGCGTGAGTTTTGAGCGGCCCCGGGCACGGCCCCGTGGGCCGCTTTGTTTTGCGAGGCGCCCGCGTGCCTCGCACGCAGAATAACCTAAGGCGCGCAAAGTGCGCCCGCGTGCCTCGCACGCAGAATAACCGAAGGCGCGCAAGGCGCGCCGGCGCACTTCGCATGAAACCCTATCTCGAGAATCGCTTATCATGCGCCAATGAGCGAGGCGCTTTCCCGTCGTACCGAGAGGCGTAGCCGGCAGCGTGCGGCCAATCGCACGGCGATCCTGGAAGCGGCGCGGCGCGTTGCAACCCGCGAGGACGCCGGCGAATTGTCCTTGCGCGCCGTCGCGGGGGAGGCCGGCTATGCGCCCGCTTCCGTCTATGAATATTTCCGCAACCGGGCAGAATTGGTGCTGGCCCTTGCCGCCGAAGATATGGGGAGCCTGGCGCGGGCCGTTCGCGAATCGGCCGCGGGCAAGGAAGGGGGACCGGGAGCCTTTGCTGCGGCTGCGAAAGCGGCGCTCGACATCATGCGTGTCAGCGGGGCGCTGCCGGCCGCCGCGGCTACACTGGAAGGCGCCGATGCGCCTTCCGAGGCCGAAAGATTGTTCAACGGCAGACTGATAGCGGCATTGACGGCGTTTGCCGAAGCAACCGGCCGAGGAACCTTAAGGACGCGTGACGAGCAGGGCGACGTGGTGCTGGCCGCGGCTGCCGTGACGGGTCTTGCGGTCCTCGCCCGGGCCGGGCGGCTCAAGGCGCTCGGTCTGGATGAGGGCGCGCTGCTCGACCGGTTGGAAAAGCGCTTCTCGTCCGTTTCCTAAAACGCGCATCGGCCAAGCTCAGTTTTTTCGGGTAGAGTACCGCCCGGTTCGCGCTTATCGGGCGCGATGCAAGGGGAGGAACAGATGGACGTGCAGCGGCGCGATTTTCTTGTGAATGGAACATTGGCGGCGGCAGCGGTGGCGGCGGCGACGCCGGCATTGGCCCAGGCGACGCAAGTCGCGGCTGCTACGCCCGGCCCGGGTGAAGCGCGCGGCGGCAGCGTGCTCACCGGCGATGAGAAGATCCAATATACCGGCGGCACTGAAGTGAAGAAGCTGAAGATCATCAACACCGCCGAGCTCGAGATCGAAGCGGAGAAAATTCTCCCCAAAGGCGGCTATGGCTACATTTTCGGCGGCTCCGGCGCGGAATATACCAAACGCGAGAATTTGCGCGCCATGGAAGCGATCGGCATTGAGCCGCATTTCCTCTCGGGCGTCCTGAAGCCCGATCTGTCGGCGACCATATTGGGCCACAAGCTTCCCTTCCCGATCATCGTGCCTCCGATGGGGGGCCATGGCCTCGCGCATGTGTCAAAGGAAGTTGGGACCGCCCAGGCCGTGGCCGCGGTAAAGACGTTGATGGTCCTTTCCATGCAATCGAACGTGCCCCTCGAAGAGGTGGCGATGGCCAATCCGGGACCGAAATGGATGCAGCTCTATTTCCCCGCCGACCGCGGCTATGCGCGTGAAGTCATCATGCGCGCCAAAGCAGCGGGCTACACTGCGATCGTCCCGACCATCGATTCCACGCTCGCCTATCCGCGCGACAACAACATCCGCAACGATTTCCGCATTCCCATCTCGCTGGGCAAAGGCAATGCGCCGCTGAACGAACACGATCCCGTCAAGGCGGCGCAGATGATGAGCGTGCGCAAGGTCGACCTCAATTGGGACGACATGCTCTGGATCAAGCAGGAAACGGGGCTTCCCGTCGTCGTGAAGGGCGTCATGTCGCCCGTGACCGCGATGCAGGCGGTCGAGCGCGGCATCGACGCGGTCTATGTCTCCAATCATGGCGGCCGCGCTTTGGACGGAGTGCCGGCGGCGATCACCGTGCTTCCGCGCATCGCCGATGCCGTGAAAGGGCGCGTGCCGATCATCTATGATTCCGGCATCCGGCGCGGCCAGGACGTGTTTCGCGCGCTGGCGCTTGGTGCGGACGTGGTCGCTTGCGGCAGGCCGATTCTGTACGGCCTGGCGCTTGGCGGGCATCTCGGTGCGCAGAGCGTGCTCGAATATTTGCGCGACGACCTCTACATCGTGATGCAGCTGACCGGCACGCCGAACATCAAATCGATCACCCGGGATCATATCGCGCCGGCGCGCGTGGCATAGTTTTGGATATGAATCCAAGCCGGTCGATCCGCGCGATTGCATGTTTCGTTGCGGCGATGGTTGTCCTTGCCGCTGCCGCGCCGGTGGGCGCGGCGCCGGCGACTCCGTTCAAGGTCGGCATCGCAGCGCCGACCGTCAACATGCTTCCCTTGTGGATGGGGCAGGAGGCGGGCCTGTTCAGGGCGCGCGGTCTCGCCGTCGAGATCGTGAACACGGATGGCGGCAGCCGCGGGCTCGCCGAAGTGGGCGCAGGGCGGCTCGAGGCTATGACCGTGGGCCTCTCATCGGTGATCGATGCGAACGGAAAGAAAGGCGACTATCGCCTGATCGCGTCGGGGGCCAACACGATGAGCTTCCGCTTTTTTGGGGCCAAGGGAGTCGCGGACGCCGCTTCGCTGAAGGGCAAGAAGATCGGCGTCAGCACGTTCGGCTCGGAATCCGACAGCGCGGCATCCATGGCGCTGAAACAGCTCGGGCTCACGCGCAGCGACGTGTCGGTTGTGGAGGCGGGCGGCACGCTGAAGCGACTCGACGCGCTGAAATCCGGTGCACTCGCCGCCACCGCTTTGAACGAGCCGGCCGACACGCAGGCCCAGCGCGAGGGTCTGCCGCTGTTGGTGAATCTGAAGGCTGATCTGCCCTGGATTTTCACCGCTATCGTGGTGGACCGGCGCTATCTGGCCGCGCACCGCGAGGCGGTGAAGGATTTCCTACGCGCCTATGTCGAAGCCATCTATGTTGCGCTCTCCGATGGCCCCCGCGCAAAAATGCTTCTTGCGGGGCAATTCAAGGATTTCCCGCCTGCCGTCATCGAGGCGACCTATGAGGATTTCAAGGCACGCGTGCCACGCGACGCGGCTCCCTCCCGGGCCGGAGCGGAGACCATGCTGAAGGAACTCCCCGCGCTCGGCACGCCGGTGAAAAGCACCAATGTCGCCGATTATGTCGATGCCAGCCTGATCGAAGAATTGCGGCGCGAAGGTTTCTTCGACGCGTTGAAGAAAAAATACCGGGTCGAGTAGAGGCATCATGCTGCGCCGCCTCACCCGCATCTTCGTTCACTATGCCGAGCGCTACATTCCCGATCCCTATATCTACGCGCTGATCCTGACTTTCGTGACCGCTGCTGCTGCGTTCATCTGGACGGGGTCGGATGCGATCAAGATCGTTACCTCCTGGTATGACGGCATCTGGGCGATTCTCGCCTTTGCCATGCAGATGGCGTTGATCCTTTCGACGGGCGTGGCGCTCGCCGATGCGCCGCCGGTAAGGCGCTTGCTCGAACGGGTTGCAGCCATACCCGTGCGTCAATCGGGCGCCGTGGTCACGCTGTTCCTGGTCGGCGCGTTCGCCAATTTTCTGAATTGGGGATTCGGGTTGGTGGTGGGTGCGCTGCTGGCGCGCGAGATGGCCAAGCGCATTCGCGACGTCGATTTCGGCCTGCTCGTCGCGGTCGCCTATATGGGAAATATGGTTTGGGCCTCGGGCCTTTCGAGCTCCATCGCGCTTGCCTCCGCGACGCCCGGCAGCGCCCTCAACATCATCGAGAAGGTGACGGGGCGCGTCGCCGGACTGAACGAAACCATCTTCACCGCTTACAATCTGGTTCCAACGATACTGGTCTTCTGCCTGATCCCGCTGATGCTGGTTGCCATCGCGCCCGGCGAAACGGAGATGAAGCGCATCGACCCCGAGCTCCTAAAGCGCCAGGACGCGTCCCCCGAACCCGAATCGCGCCCCAAGAATTTCGCCAGCGTGCTCGAAGACACGCCCCTGTTCACGCTCCTGCTTGTCGCCATGGGCATCGCGTATGAAGCGAATATCATCGCCACGCGGGGTTTCACGCTCGACATCAACGGCATGATCTTCATCGCTCTGATGCTGGGGCTCATCTTCCATTGGCGGCCCATCCGCTATGTGCGCGCCTTCAACAAAGCCGCTCGCACCGTGGGCCCGATCCTGCTGCAATTTCCGCTCTATGGCGGCATCATGGGCATGATGACCGGAACGGGTCTGGCGGCTGTCATCGCCGAAGCCTTCGTCGCGTTCTCGACGCAGCGCACGCTGCCTTTCTGGTCTTTCATCTCGTCGAACATCATCAGCCTGTTCGTTCCATCGGGCGGCGGCCACTGGGCCGTGCAGGGGCCCTTCATGGTTCCGGCGGCGGTGAATCTCGGTGTCGATCCGGCGCTCACCGCCATGGCGACCGCAATGGGCGAGCAGACGGCGAACATGATCCAGCCCTTCTGGGCGCTTCCCGTGCTTGCGATTGCCGGGCTGGGCATCAAGGACATCATGGGCTATTGCGTGATGGCCCTTCTCGTCGGCCTTGTGATCTATGGCGGCGCGCTGTTGGTGTTCGCATAGAATCCAGGCAGGATGACGCATGGCCACTCTTATCAATCGCCGTACGCTGACCATCGAATGGGGACAATGCGATCCGGCGGGCATCGTCTTCTATCCACAATATCTGACCATTTTCGATACCAGCACGGGCCTCTTGTTTGCGCGCACCGGTCTGTCGCCTTCGGAGATGCGCAAGATCTACGGCATTCTTGGAATGCCATTGATAGAACAAGGTGCCCGGTTCGTGAGTCCCTGCCACTTCGACGAGGAGATCGTCGTCGAGAGCGAAGTGAGTGAGTGGGGGCGCACGAGCTTCACGGTCCGCCACCGCATCCTGAAGGCGGGCGATCTCGCGGTGGAGGCTATCGAGAAGCGGGTCTGGGCGACTGCCGATCCGGATCATCCGGGCAAGATCAAGGCGCAGCCGATTCCCAGGGAAATCATGGCGAGCCTGTCGGATCCCACAGGCGCCACGCTCTGCAAGGCGTGACATGCGCAAGGCGCGCCCGCGCGTGGTCATTGTCGGCACGGGTCCAGCGGGACTCTATCTGGCCTATTTGCTGAAGCGCGTCCGCGCCGATCTTCATATCGAGATCATCGAACAGAATCCTCCCGACGCAACCTTCGGCTTCGGCCTTGCTTTCTCGGAGCAGGCTCTCGAGTTCCTGAAACGGGAGGATGCAGAAACATGGGCTGCCCTGCAGCCTGCGCTGGAATTCTGGAGCGACAGCATCCTTGATCTCAAGGGCGCGGTCATTCGCATCGACGGCATGGGATATGCCGGAATCGGCCGCCTGCGCCTGCTCGAGATCCTTCAGGCGCGCGCGCGCGCGGTTGGAATCGAACCATTCTATCGGCGTCAGCTTGTCTCCGTCGATGAACTCGGCGAGGCCGATCTGATCGTTGGGGCCGATGGAGCCAATTCGCTTCTGCGCAAGAGCAAAGAAGCGGATTTCGGCACGAGCGTCGAGCTCTGCACCAATCGCTTTGCCTGGTATGGCACGCCAAGACGCTTCGACGCGCTCAGCCACACCTTCATCGAAACGCCCGACGGCGTCTTCAATGCGCATCACCATCGTCACGCACCTGGCATGAGCACTTTTGTCATCGAAACCGATGAGGCGACGTTCTTCCGGTGCGGCCTCGATACGATGGATGCGGACGCGGCGCGGGAATTTTGCCAGCGCGTGTTCGCCGAGACACTGGGCGGCGCGCCTCTGATCTCCAACAAATCGATCTGGCGGCAATTTCCAAGGATCTGGAGCCAACGCTGGTCTGTGGGCAATTGCGTGCTCGTCGGCGACGCCTTGCACACCGCGCATTTTTCCATCGGTTCGGGCACGCGCCTGGCAATGGAAGATGCGATCGCTCTTGCGTACAGTCTGGAAAGCCATCCGGACGACATTCCCTCTGCGCTTGCCGCCTATGAGGAGGCGCGCAAACCCGCTGTGCAAAAGCTTATTGCGGCGGCGAATGCCAGCGCGGAGTGGTACGAGCATTTTGCCGGCCATATGCGGCTTGCGCCGCTGGACTTCGCCATGAGCTACATTACGCGCTCGGGCCGAGTCGATTTGGAGCGTCTCCGCAAGACCTCTCCGGCATTCGTCACGGCTTACGAGGCGCAGGCGCAGAAAGAAACGCTGTCCAGATGAGGCCACTATGAGCACGACGACGGCATTCGACGACATCATTGTGGAAGCGGAAGAGCGCGTCGCGATCCTCCGGCTGAACGATCCGAAAACCCTCAACGCGATTTCACCGCGCATGATGGGCGGTCTGTCCCAAGCACTCTCGCACATTGAAAAACCCGAGCATGGCTTCCGCTGCGCGATTCTGACCGGCAATGGCCGCGCCTTCTGCTCCGGGGCGAACCTTACCACCACGGGGCCGGGCGACATTCTGGGGCAGGGCGATCTCGGGCGCGTGCTGCGGGCGAGCTACTATCCGGTGCTGCGCCAGATGCGCAATTTCAAGATGCCCCTGCTCATTGCGATCAATGGGCCGACGCTCGGTTTCGGTCTTTGCCTTGCGCTGATGGGCGATGTCATCCTCGCTGCGCGCAGCGCATTCTTCCAGCTTACCTTTTCCCGCATTGGGCTCGTACCCGACGGGGGTGCCCCCTGGTTGCTTCCGCGCATCATCGGCATGGCGCGGACTAAGGAGCTGGTGATCCTTGCCGAACGGGTGCCGGCAGAGAAGGCGCTTGCCTGGGGACTCATCAATCAGGTCCATGATGACGATAGACTGCTGGACGCGGCAAAGGCCCTCGCCACCGAACTCACGCAGCGGCCGACCGCGACGCTGTCCCTCATTCGCCGGGCCTATTGGGACAGTCTGGACAACAGCTATGAGGAGCAGCTGGAACTGGAAGCCGAGCTTCAAACCCTCGCGGGGAAGACCCAGGATTTTGCCGAGGGCGTGATGGCGTTCCGTGAGAAAAGGCTGCCGGTCTTCAAAGGCGCGTAAATCGCTGTGGCGTAGCGGTTGGGGTTTGGCGCCTCCTTGGCATAAGCTCCACACCATAGAGCAGTCGGTCGAGGGGCCCCCGCATGTCATTGGCGAAGGAAGCGTCCGCGAGGGATGCGCGCGAAATTGCACCGGCCATTCCGGCCACAAGATGGGTCCAGCTGCTCCTCGGCTTGATCGCGATGATGTCGATCTCGAGTCCGCAATATGTGTGGACGCTGTTTGTCGCGCCGTTCCAGGCCGCGACAGGGGCGAGCCTGCCCGCTATCCAGATCACCTTTTCGGTGCTGATCGTACTGCAGACCTGGCTCGCGCCGCTGCAGGGTTGGCTGGTGGATCGGTTCGGCCCGAAATTCCTCATCGCCACGGGCGCTGCGCTGACGGGACTCGGCTTTGTGCTTTCCGCCCAGGCGACCACGGCTTGGGCTCTTTATCTTTCCTATGGCGGCTTATGCGGATTCGGCACAGGCATCGTCTATATCGGCATCATCGGCCTGATGGTGAAATGGTTTCCCGATCGCCGGGGCTTCGCTGTCGGCCTCGCAGCGGCGGGCTATGGGTTCGGCGCGATTCTGACGACCTTTCCCATCGACATGATGCTGAAAGCCTCCGGCCACCGCCCGACGCTGATCACCTTTGGCTTGTTGTTTGGTGCCGTCGGCGTGTGCGCGGCTTTGGGCTTGCGCGCGCCGCGTCCCGATGAAATCCACCTTCGCGCCGCGTCCATGCCTTTTGTCAGTGCGACCAAAGACTATTCGCCTCTGCAGATGCTGCGGACGCCGATCTTTTGGCTGATGTTCGCGATGATGACGATGATGTCGACCGGCGGCCTGATGGTCGTGTCGCAATTCGGCCCCGTCATGCGCGATTTCGGCATCGCGGAGGTTGCCATCGCGGGCATGGCGGCGCTGCCCTTTGCGCTGACGCTGCAGCGCATCGCCAATGGCCTGACGCGGCCCTTCTTCGGCTGGGTGTCGGACAATATCGGCCGCGAGAACACCATGTTTATCGCCTTCGCCATGGAAGCGGTGGCGGTGTGGGTGATGCTAGCGACCAGGGACAATCCGGCCCTGTTCGCGATCATGTCGGGCGTCGTGTTTT
>JAXDMY010000010.1:0-3610 GCA_034665805.1 Alphaproteobacteria bacterium | reverse complement strand
ATTGCATGCCTTCGACCACTTCGAGCTCAGTCTCCAAGGACTTCGCCTCTTCGACCGTGATCACGCCCTCATTGCCAACTTTCTTCATCGCATCGGCGAGGAACTTGCCGATCTCGACATCGCCATTAGCGGAAATCGTGCCGACCTGGGCGATCTCTTCGTTGGAAGTGACTTTCTTCGAGTTCTTCTTCAGATCCTCGACTACCGCTTCAACCGCGAGGTCGATGCCGCGCTTGAGATCCATCGGGTTCATACCCGCGGCCACAGCCTTCGAGCCTTCTTTACGATTGCCTGCGCCAGCACCGTTGCAGTTGTGGTGCCGTCACCAGCGAAGTCGGATGACTTCGAAGCAACCTCGCGCACCATCTGCGCGCCCATATTCTCGAACTTGTCTTCGAGCTCGATCTCTTTAGCGACGGTGACGCCGTCCTTGGTGATGCGCGGCGCGCCGTACGACTTGCCTAGCACCACATTGCGCCCCTTGGGGCCGAGCGTCACGCGAACCGCATTGGCGAGTATGTCGACGCCGCGCAGCATCGCGTCTCTCCCTTCTTACTCCTTCGGGAAAAACTTGAAATACGGCTCCGCCTCCTTGAGCGCACGCGCATAGGAGGGCCGTTGCGTCAGACGGTCGAGATAGGCATGCGCGTGCGGATGCGTGCCGGCGAATGGCATCACCTTGTCGGCGTAGAACAGCGAAGGCGCCGCCGAGCAGTCCGCCATGGTGAAGTCCTCGCCCGTCGCCCAGGTCTTGGACGCCATCGCGTGATCGACCATGCCGAGCGCGGTCTGTATGATAGTACGCGCCTCCTCCACACCGTGAGGATCCTTCTTACCCTCCGGCCGCAACCGGTCGCCGACGACCTTCTGCATCGGCAGATGGATATAGAGATCGAAGAAACGGTCGCGGAAACGCATCTGTCGCGCAAGCTCCGGACCGTCGGGTATGAATCGCGTATCGCCCGGAAAGTGCTGGTCCAGATACTCGATGATGATGCTGGACTCGTTCACCGTCCAATCCCGCGCCTCGTCACGCAGCAACGGAAACCTTCCGATCGGCCACATCTTGCGGAACGCCGTGCGTTCGCCCTCGTCCTGCAGATTGACAAGTCGCGGCGTGAACGGCGTGTCGTTCTCGTAAAGCGCGATGAGAACCTTGTGGCAGAACGACGAGAGCGGATGAAAGTACAGCGTGAGCGACATGCTGCTTACTCCTGCTTGGTGAGAACGATGTGCGTGGCCTTTGGCGTCGGAACGCGCTCGCTGACGCGGTAGCCGAGCTTGAGCAGGTCGAGCCCGCTCAACAGATGTTCGCCGCTGCCGAGCAGAACGGGCGAGATCGCAAGGTGCATCTCGTCGATGAGGCCCGCCTGCAGATATTGCCGGATCGTCGCGACACCGCCGCCGACCCGCACGTCGCGGCCGTCCGCCGCTTCACGCGCACGCTTGAGCGCCGCGTGGATGCCCTCGGTGACGAAGTGAAACGTGGTGCCGCCCTCCATCGC
The DNA here is from genome assembly GCA_034665805.1 of Alphaproteobacteria bacterium. GTDB lineage: Bacteria > Pseudomonadota > Alphaproteobacteria > Micropepsales > Micropepsaceae > CAIYRG01. The sequence goes on along the minus strand of JAXDMY010000010.1, from coordinate 2,105 downwards.
GATGAAGGCGCGCGGATGGCGCGTCAGCACGAATACCGGGCAGTGATACGGCGGGCTGTCGCCCCACCAGCCCTTCCAGCTCTCGTCCGGCCACGCGCCGCGCACCGGCCCGAACATGTTGCGGCCGAGAATCCATGCGCCGACATTGGCGAAGCCGCGCACCGCGAAATCATCGTCGGGGCCGGTATCGCCGCCATCCTGTCCGAACATCTTGCGGAACGTGCGGGTCGCGAAGGCCCATTCATGCAGCGCCACCCCGCCGGCGCCGAGCGGATTGTCGAGGCTCTGGTCGGGGCCGGCGCCATAGCCGTCGAGCGATACCGAGAAGCTGCTGACGCGCAGTTTCGACATTAGGGCGCCTCCTTCAATGATTGTCTTTCGCAACTAGTTGCAAACTATGACCACTGATGGCAGGATGCAAGCGGCTCTTGCCCAGGGCATCGATGAAAAAAGAGAATGAAACAGACCATCGATCCGGTTGCCCGATCAATCTCACGCTCGAGGTTGTCGGCGACAAATGGAGCCTGCTGATCATCCGCGACATGATGTTCGGGAACCGGCGGCACTTTCGCGAACTGCTGACGAAATCCGAGGAGGGCATCGCGTCGAACATCCTCGCCGACCGGCTCAAGCGGCTAGTCGAGCAAGGCATCGTTACCAAGGCCGAAGACCCGACGCATAAACAGAAGGGCGTGTACAGCCTGTCCGAAGCCGGCATCGAGCTGTTGCCGGTACTGGCGCAGATGGCGGTCTGGGGCCGCAAGCACATGCCGGTGAGCGAGGAACTGTCGATCCGCGCGCAATTGCTTGAAGAAGGTGGGCCGAAGCTGTGGGGGGAGTTCATGAACGAACTGCACGAGACCCATCTCGGCGTGAAGCGGCGGCGGAAAACCGGACCTTCGGTCGCCGAACGGCTGCAGGCCGCATACGAGGCCGTGGTGGCGCGGCAGCAGCGCACATAGGCGCGACCGCTGCGGGCCTCAGTGCGGCGCGGGCTCGGCATCGCGCACCAGCTCTTCGCTCATCGCCCACAGCATCGCCGCGGCGCGGTCATCCTGCGCCAGCGCTGCAACAGCGGCCACACGATGCTGGCGAGACCGGTCAGGTCGCCGTCGTGTCCGATCTTGGTCTGTATCACCCCGGGATGCAGCACATTCGCCATCACACCGCTGCCGGCGACCCGCCGTGCCAGTTCGCGCGTGAACAGGATGTTGTAGAGCTTAGGTTAGGTCAACGAGTGGCCGAACCTCAGCATCTTGTGGCGGTGGCGCGGAAGGGGCTCGAACCCCGATACCCTCATTACAATGCGGGGAAATCCTTCTAGCTTCGTACCGCAGATTTACCAGCGGCGCCGCAATATTCCCGCCTATCAAGCTGCGAGGCACGGTTCAGAGAACCGAACCACGCCGGGGGCAATCTGAGAATCTGGCTCGATTGGTACCACCCCCAGCCCGCCGTCGATTCTCACGGTGCAATGTCTGCTTCACTTAGCCCTTATGTGGCGGCATTCTTGCCATTTGCCCAGCGATTGCGGTGGAGAAGCGACTAGTTGGCGGAGGAAGCAGTCGCCTGCGAACCAGTCTCGGCCGCCGGATTCCCTGCTAACAGGGAAAAGAACAGGGAATTTTACAAATAATGAGGCCGGCAAGCATTTTCATTGCCAAGAATGCCCCATGAAATTGGGCATTTCTGGTCGAATTCCATACGAAGCGTAGCAGGGAATGTTTGAAAGTGAATTAGGGTATGCAGACCCGGAATCAGAGACGTGAAATCGCGCGGAGGAAGGCGTTCGAACTCTACCTGCGCGCTGCCGATGCTGTGACGCCAGTCGCATTCACCCGGTATTATGGCGCAAACGCCACAAGCGTTCCGTCCGCCCCGGCCTCCCTTTGGCGCATGGCCAGAGCCTTTGACCCTAAGCCCGATAACATCGCCGTCGCCCAGCTTGGTAAGCGTCCATTTTTCACACACTTGTAGCGTAGTACACGGATCGCGATCTGTTCTCCCCATCGATTTGCAGATGAGGAGAGAACGAGATGGCGGGCGAGCACCGACCGTGGACGCGTCAGGGCGAGGCTTTCTGGCGGGCGCATCATGAGGCGTGG
>JAXDMY010000009.1:0-21908 GCA_034665805.1 Alphaproteobacteria bacterium | reverse complement strand
GGTCAAGGCCGACAGCGCGAAACTACAGGCCGAAAATCCCGGCACGCCCGTGCCGGTAGACCTGGTGACGACTTCCGCCAGCGGCCTTGATCCGGACATCACGCCGGCAGGCGCCCTGTTCCAGGTGCCCCGGGTCGCCAAAGCCCGCGGAATTGCGGAGGATCAAATCCGGCAACTTGTCCAGGCGCAAGTGGAAGACCGTGTCCTTGGCATTATCGGCGAGCCGCATGTCAACGTGCTGAAGCTCAATCTGGCGCTCGACGCGATGCAGAAGCCCGGTGGCTGAGCTAATATGCCGGGATGACCGAGGGTGCCGAGAAACGTCCTTCGCCTGAGGCGCTTCTGGCCGAAGCGAGCAGAGAAGGCCGCGGCCGGCTGAAGATTTTTCTCGGCGCCGCGCCCGGCGTCGGCAAGACCTATGAGATGCTTTCGCAGGGCCGCCAAAGACGGCTGGACGGCGTCGACGCCGTTATCGGCGTGGTGGAGACCCATGGCCGCGTCGAGACCGATCTGCTCACCAAGAGCTTCGAGATCGTTCCGAAAAGACGCGTTCTTTACAAAGGCCATGTGCTGGCCGAAATGGATCTGGATGCGATTCTCCAGCGTCGCCCTCGTTTGGTGCTGGTGGACGAGCTTGCGCACACCAATGTGCCGGACAGCCGTCATCCCAAACGCTACATGGATGTCGAGGAGATTCTCGCGGCCGGGATCGATGTCTACACCACGCTCAACATTCAGCATATCGAGAGCCTGAACGACGTTGTTGCCAAGATCATCCACATCCAGGTGCGCGAGATGGTTCCCGATTCCATCATCGATCGCGCCGATGAGATCGAGCTTGTCGATCTCACGCCCGAAGACCTGATCAAGCGGCTGAAAGAGGGAAAGGTCTATATTCCCGAACTCGCCGAAAGCGCCATCCGGCATTTCTTCCTGCCGGGAAATCTCACCGCCTTGCGCGAGATTGCGCTCCGGCGCACCGCGCAGCGCGTCGACGAGCAGATGGTCGACTATATGCGCGCCCACGCGATTCCCGGTCCCTGGGAAGCGAGCGAGCGCATATTGGTCTGCATCAATGAAAGCCCCTGTTCGCTGGCGCTTGTGCGTTACGCAAGGCGCCTGGCCGACCGCCTGCATGCCTCGTGGTCGGCGATCCATATTGAGACCGCGCGGGCTCAGCGGCTGAACGAGGCGGAACGCGACCGCATCGCGGAGGCTCTACGCACTTCCGAACGATTGGGCGCGCAGGCGGTAACCATTCCGGCGGCGGATGCCGCGCAGGGCCTTGTCGACTATGCGCAGTCGAACAATTTCACCCACATTGTGATCGCCCGATCGATGCGGCCACGCTGGTCGGAAATGCTTTACGGTTCCGTCACGCACCGGCTGATCCGCCGCGCGGGAACCATCAGCGTTCATGTCATTGCCCCGCCGGACGCTCCGGAAACACACGACATCGCGCGGGCTCGTCCAGCAGTGCCGGGCAGGCCATTCGAGGTGAATCCCTATCTGGGCAGCCTCGGCATGGTCGTGGCCGCCTTACTGCTCGGCCTGGTTCTCCAACGATTTCTCGCGGTCACCAACATCGCCTTGGCCTTCCTGACTGCCGTATTGACCAGCGCCATCGCGTTCGGGCTTTGGCCCGCGCTGGCCGCGTGCCTTGCAGCCACGCTCGCCTATAATTTCTTCTTTCTGCCACCGCTCTATACCTTCACCATTGCCGACCCGGAAAACGTCATCAATCTTTTCTTCTTTGCCCTTGCCGCGGTGATCGTCAGCAATCTCACCGCGCGCGTGCGCGACCAGGCCGTGGTGGCGCGCGGACGCGCGAAGATGACCGAGGAGCTTTATCAGTTCAGCCGCAAGCTCGCCGGTGTCGTGACGTTGGACGATCTATTATGGGCGACCGTCTATCAGATCGCAGCGATGCTGAAAGTCCGTGTCGTCCTGCTCCTGCCGGAAGGCGAAAGCGTCGAGGTTCGTGCCGGCTATCCTCCGGAAGATATGCTCGACCAGGCCGATCTCGCGGCAGCGAAATGGGTGTGGGAACACGGCCGCGCGGCAGGCCGGGGTTCCGACACGCTTCCCGGCGCCAAGCGCCTCTTCCTGCCGATGCGCACGGGCCGGGGACTCGTCGGCGTTGTCGGCCTCGACAATGACCGCTTGGGGCCGCTTCTCGATCCCGATCAACGACGGCTCTACGATGCGCTGGCCGACCAGGCTGCACTTGCCATCGAGCGGATCAATCTCGCTTCCGACGTGGACCGCGCGCGCATCGCCGCCGAGACGGAGAAGCTGCGTTCTGCCCTGCTCACATCGATTTCGCATGATCTGCGCACGCCGCTGGCTTCGATCCTAGGTTCCGCCACGACTTTGAAGGCCTATCGCAGGGACCTCGACGAAACCGCCCAACAGCAATTGATCGACACGATCCAGGAAGAAGCCGAGCGGCTCAACCGCTTCATCACCGATCTTCTGGACATGACCAAACTGGAGGCAGGCACCATCGAACCACGTACTGAGCTGATCGATCTTGGTGATATCATCGGCAGCGCCCTGCGACGCGCCGGAAAATTTCTCGCCCGCCATCGCGTCGACATCGATCTGAAGCCCGATCTGCCGATGGTGAAGCTCGACCCGGTTCTGTTCGAACAGGTGTTGTTCAATCTTCTGGACAATGCCGCCAAATATGCGCCGGCTGGCACCCACATCACCATCCGCGCCGAACGCGGCGGCAAAACCGCCATTTTGAGCGTCGCGGACGAAGGCGAAGGCATTCCCGAAGCCGATCTGGAACGGATCTTCGATAAGTTCTATCGCGTGCGCGCGGGCGACCGCCAACGCGCCGGGACAGGTCTGGGCCTCGCCATCTGCCGCGGCTTCGTCGAAGCCATGGGTGGCACTATTACGGCGGCAAACCGCAAGGACCGCAGAGGCGCCGTTTTCACCATTGTCCTGCCGGCAACGGCCGACGCACCGGTCGCGGAAGACGCGGCGTGACCGCGGGATCGCTGCCCCTTCAAGTGCTGATCGTCGACGACGAACCGGCGATCCTGCGATTCCTGCGCACCAGTCTCAGCGCCCAGGGCTATCAGACCATCGAGGCGGAAACCGGCGCGCAGGCTTTGACGATGTTGGCGCGCAACCGGGTCGATGTTCTGGTTCTCGATCTGGGCTTGCCGGATCTCGACGGCCTGGAAGTGCTGAAGCGCCTGCGGGAGTCGGGCTCTTCGGTTCCGGTGATCGTGCTTTCCAGCCGCGCCGACGAGCCCGGCAAGGTTAGGGCGCTTGATCTTGGTGCCGATGATTATGTGACAAAGCCCTTCGGTATGGATGAGTTGCTTGCGCGGCTGCGCGCCGCGCTCAGGCACAGACTGCAACAGCAAGGCGAGAAACCGGTCTTCCACAGCGGCGATCTCTCCGTCGATGTCGTCCGGCGGATCGTCACGGTGCGAGGACAAGAGGTGAAGCTGACGCCGCGCGAATATGATTTGCTGCGGCTCATGGTCACTCACGCCGGCAAGGTGCTCACGCACAAATTCATCTTGCGGGAAGTCTGGGGAGCGGAAACCGACGTGCAATATCTTCGCATCTATATCCGCGCGCTGCGGCAGAAGATCGAACTCGAACCCGAGCGGCCCCAGCACATTCTGACCGAGCAGGGCGTCGGCTATCGTCTTCGCGCGCAAGACGTCGATCCAACCATCCCGATTAAGGAGTAGCCAGGGTCAGGATAGCCCGTGGCGACCCATAAGCAGGGGATGAGGACGCGTCAGCCGGAGGCGGGCCCGAGCATTGCTATGTGAAATGGTCTCAGGACTTTGTCGTCGGGACACACTGAGACTGTACGTGAAGAACAATTCATGTCGCTAACAATACTTGTGCATCCATAAGTTACGTTAATCATTTGACACTACTGACTGAACGGCACTACGGCATCTTGCAATGAATATCTCGGAAGTCTTCATACGGCGCCCGGTTATGACCATTCTGGTCATGGCCGCCATTCTCATCGCCGGCCTGTTCGGCTATTTCTCGCTTCCGGTCAACGAGCTTCCGCAAATCGATTTTCCGACCATCGTCGTCCAGGGCGCGCTCCCCGGGGCGGATGCCGATACGATGGCGGCTTCCGTGGCATCTCCTTTAGAGGCTCAGTTCACTCTTATCCCGGGCGTCGACTCCATGAGCTCGGTCAGTGTACTGGGCGCCAGCCAGATCACGCTCCAGTTCCGGCTCGACCGGAGCATCGACGCTGCGGCCCAGGACGTTCAGGCTGCGATCTCGGCGGCGACCCGCCTTCTGCCGACCAACATGCCTTCCCCGCCGACGATCCGCAAAGTCAATCCGGCGGAGAGCTCTATCCTGCAGATCACCGCGTATTCGGCGGTTCTCCCTCTCGCCACCGTCGATGAGTATGTCGAGACCATCCTCATAAGGGGAATCTCAACCATCGATGGTGTGGCCAATGTCGACGTTTTCGGGCAGGCCCGTCCGGCGGTGCGCATTCAGGTCGATCCTAACGCCTTGGCCGCGCGCGGCATCGGTATCGACGAAGTTGCCGCCGCCGTCCGCTCCGCCAACGTCAACCTTGCAACGGGTACACTGGACGGTCCAGTGAGTTCCGCGGTGATCCAGACGGAAGGCCAGCTGACAAAGGCTTCCGATTACTTGCGCCAGATCATCGCCTACCGGAATGGCGCGCCGGTTCGTTTCGCCGACGTCGGTACGGTCGTGGACAGCATCGAGAACCGCTTTCTGTCCAGCAGCTACAACGGCAAGGATGGCATCACCATCGGCGTCAACAGGCAGCCAGGGTCCAATACGATCTCTGTCGTCAACGCGGTCAAGGCGAGGCTGCCGGCCTTAAGGGCCCAACTTCCGCCCTCGATCACGATCGAGATCACGCTCGACCGCAGCGATTCCATCCGCGCGGGAATTCGGGACGTGCAGATGACGCTGCTCGCGGCGGCGCTCCTCGTGGTGGCAGTGATCTTCCTGTTCCTGCGCACGCCCTCGGCCACCTTCATTCCATCGATCGCTCTTCCCATCACGGTCGTGGGCACCTTTGGCGGAATGGCCGCCTTCGGCTATAGCCTCGACAATCTTTCGCTGATGGCGCTGACGCTCTGTGTCGGCTTTGTCGTCGACGATGCCATCGTCATGCTCGAAAATATCATGCGCCACGTGGAGGCGGGCGAACGTCCCTACAACGCTTCCCTCACCGGATCACGCGAGGTCGCCTTCACGATCCTGTCCATGACGGTTTCGCTCATGGCGGTGTTCATTCCGGTGCTGTTCATGGGCGGTATCGTCGGACGGCTTCTGCACGAGTTCGCCGTCACCATTGTGGTTGCGATTCTGGTTTCCGGGATCGTCTCGGTGACGCTCACGCCGATGCTGTGCAGCCGCCTGATCAAGCCGGTCGTGCATGGGCAGACCATCCGGCACAATTCTCTCTACCGCTGGAGCGAAGCGGGTTTCAATGCCGTCCAACGATTCTATGCCCGGACGTTGGGTTGGGCCATGGCGCATAGGCGTACCATTTTTGGCCTCTTCGTGATCAGTCTCGTGGTTACCGTGACGCTGTTTCGCGCCATGCCGGAGGACTTCCTTCCCAGCGAAGACACCGGTCAACTCTTGGCCTTCACAGAGGGCTCCAATGGTATCTCCTTCGAAGTGATGCAGCGCCATCAGGACGAGGCCGCGAAGATGCTGTGGAGCGATCCGAACCTTCAAGGAACATTGTCCAGCGTCGGCTATGGCGGTGCGCGCGGTGGCTCGAACCAGGGCTACCTTCGCATCGGGCTTAAACCCCGCTCCGAACGGCCTCCAATCGATCAGGTGATTGCCGAGCTTCGGCGCAAGCTCGCTACCATCCCCGGGCTCAACGTCTATCTGCAGAACCGGCCGGTGATCACCATCGGCGGGCTGATAAGCAAGGCTCAATATCAATACACTCTGCAGGATTCGAACACGGCCGAATTGTTCGCCGCATCCGAGCGGCTCAAGAACGCGCTCGCCAAGACGCCCGGCTTCTTGGACGTCACCAGCGACCTCGATCTTTCGACACCCTCCGTCCATGTCTCCGTCGACCGTGACCGCGCGGCCGCGCTCGGCATCACGATGAACCAAATTGAGACCGCGCTCGGTGCATCCTTCGGCGGTCAGCAGATCTCGACCATCAACACCGCGACCGACCAGTTCAAGGTCATGCTTGAATTGCTGCCGCAATATCAGCAGGACACTGCCGCGCTGAACCTGCTCTATCTGGCGACTCCGCGCGCCGCCTCGGTTGCTACGGCCAATGTCGGCTCTGTGGTCCCGCTATCGGCCGTGACGCATATCACGACGGGCGCCTCTCCGCTCGCGATCAACCATTTCGGGCAGCTTCCTGCCGTCACGATTTCCTTCAGCCTGCCGCCCGGCGTCGCGCTTTCGGATGCCGTCACCAATCTCGAGGAGGTTGAGCGACAGGTTGGAATGCCCGCGTCTGTGCTCACCAGTTTCCAGGGCACCGCGAAAGCGTTTCAGGAATCGATGCAGGGCATGGGCTTCCTGCTGATTGGCGCGATCCTGGTCGTCTATATCGTGCTCGGGATTTTGTACGAGAGTTTCATCCACCCACTGACAATTCTCTCAGGGCTTCCCGCCGCCGCCGTTGGAGCGCTTCTCACTCTTTACCTCTTCGGAATCCCGCTGACGCTTTACGCCTTCGTCGGCATGATCATGCTGGTTGGCATCGTGAAGAAGAACGCGATCATGATGATCGACTTCGCGCTGGTGCGCCAACGTGAGCATGGTAGCGATGCGGAATCTGCGATCACCGAAGCAGCGCTCATCCGCTTCCGTCCGATCATGATGACAACGATGGCGGCCCTTATGGGAAGCCTTCCTATCGCGCTCGGATTGGGCCAGGGCGGCGTCGGACGCCAGCCGCTCGGGCTTGCCGTCGTCGGCGGCCTCATCATGTCGCAGGCGCTGACGCTCTATATCACGCCGGTCATCTACAGCTATCTCAACCGCTTCGGGGCGCGGCTGGAACACTCCCTTGCGGGCGATGTTCCAACACAGGCGGAATAGATCGCAATCCTCGCGCGGGATTGATCTGTGAACGCAGGAAGTCGATCCAACTATCCCGATCGGAGAGTAGTCCACGCCCAGAACCACCTCTGGATCGGGCGGCGGCGATGCAATAGCCTCTCCATCCCGCTGGGAGAAAATGTCCGTCAGCGCTGACGATGTGAAGCTGGCCAACAACGCCTCAGTAACGACACTACGTCCGGGAGGAACGCTATGAAAAACACCGTGGTGAAAGTTCTGGTTATTGCGTCGGTTGTGAGTCCGGTGGCGGTATTTGCCCAAACCGGGAAGACGCCACCGACAACCGCTACATACATCATGAAGGAAGAGATCGACAAAGTCGGCGCAACGGAACAATCAAAGAGTACCCGGGATGAGAACGTGAAAATTGTCGGTCTCGGCTACGAGAACTTCGCGGTCGGGGTTGTTCATCGAGCCTCCACGAGAACCCCGGCGCCCCCAGCAGCTGCCGGCGGCGGTGGCGCGGCGGGGCAGGCCCAGCCGTGCGGGCGCGCGATGGCAGCTCTTCCTGCGGGCGGAACGCCGGGAGGGATCACCCACGACTCCCAGACCGAAGGCTACATCATCACCTCGGGCGGCGGGACGATGTTCACCGACGGTTACATCGTCAACGGACGACACAACGCTCAGGACCCCCAGGGAGGACCGAACGGACCGACCTGCGGCGGGATGGCGTATGGCGTGAAGAAAGTCATCGTGAAGGTCGGCGACGTGGTGATCGTCCCGCCGGGCGTGGTGCACGGATGGGCGGACATCCCCGATCACGTGGATTATTTGAGCTTCCGCCCATCGCAGAACTTGATGCAGGCCGGCTGGGTGAATCCGACGCTCGCGAAGTAACGCTGTGATTTGCGAAGAGCGGACGTTCATCGTTCCGTGTCGGTACGACTAATATTCGCCATGAGCAGATATGCGGTCGATCTGGCGTTCGCTGGCGCTTTGAGCCCAGCATGGCACCGCGGGCCTCACCCGGCAGGCGTAGATGCTCCCTGGCGATATGGGGCGGACTGTTCTCTTTTGAACATCGGAACCATTTTAATCTATGCGAGATCAATGAGCGCACGGAGCCGCGACATTCAAGATTCGGAGGAGATCATGGCAAACATATTGGAGTTTGCGCCCCGACAACGTGCGGATCGAGAACCGGCGCGGGTAGCGAGTGCCCACGCTGCAAAATCAGAAGGCCACGATGTAATCGCCTTCGCGGCACTGGCGAGACTGGCGAGACAATGGGAGCAGCTTGCTCTTGAAGGCGATGCGGAGAATTCGAGCCGCCGTTAACGGACCTCCGCGGCGCTAAAACGTTGTTCGCAGTGTGAATATGACGTTGTTCCGGTAGGAAGGATCTGCTGGTGAAACCGCGACCTGATAGCCGACCCCAAAAATCAGCCTCACACGATCGTGGATTTCAAAGCGGCCGAAGATAACGCCGGGCGTAAGGAACAGCTGAATTTTTCCCCCGCGCGTTCCATCCGGCCACCAGGTCGTGTTCGCTTCCAATTCGGGCCACAGAACGTCCCAGACATGGAATTGTGCGGCGACATTGATGAGAACGGGATGGCCGAAATTCCTTTCGGCAATACCTACGCCACCGGTGGGAATTTGCTCGCTCACCGTGGTCTGGATATCGAAATCTCCCCAGCCTTTGCCGAAGGCCAATGTGGGCTGCACCACGTAGAAGCGATTGGAAAACGCACTATTGCCCGTTGGCGCGCTCAGTTGCAGGAAACCCGAGACGACATAATTGCCGGTCTCTTCATTGGCGCTCAGGAAGCGATATTTGACGAGGAATACCGGCCAGTCGGCCCATCCCTCGGCAAGCGAACCACCCGTCCGCGAGCGCCGCATATCGTAGGGCGGAATGCCGATGAAGAGTTCCGTGCTCTCGGTTGGTATGAACTCGATCCCTTTGCCGCCCCCATAATTGGTCAAGCGTCCATGCGAATTCAGGGACTGCGAAAAGACGTCTAAGCGAACCTCTTGCTCCAGCCGTGGCGTTACGGTGGCGAGGGGCGTAATCCAACGCGGCTGCTCGGATTGGGATCGCCCAACCATTTCGAGCCATGATGAAATGAAATTGGTGCTGTTGGACTCGTTCTGTTCCGCCCGGCATGGAGCGGCCGCGAATACCATCAGAGCGGCAATAGCCGCCCGCATAAAGTTGGCGTGCTCGCCCATCATTCCCCGCTCCAAATCGTAGTATCCATGCCGATATGACGATTTGTATTTGCGTGTCAATCGAGGGCGGCAAAAGAATCGATCGCTGGATGGTGGTCACTATTGATCTTGATCAAAGCGCCGGAGCTTCCGTTTCTTAGAATGGAAGAGAAGAAACCTAGGAGCTCGAGGAGAAATAAATGCGCGGATCGATCAGCATCTTATCAGGGGCGGTACTTGGCGCGATGGTCTGGGGAGCTGCGATTGCTGCTCCCGCCGGGGCGCCTACGGTAGAAAAGGATTGTCAGAAAATGGGCGGCGAAGTAAGCGCCCTTATCGACGCGAAGGGAACATCGCCGAACATCTCCATGGCTCGATCCATCTTTCAGACTGGCATCATGGAATGCATAGAAGGCGATGATGCCGGCGCCAACAAGGATTATCAGGACGCCAAGAATCTGCTGACATCGGACCTGAAGGCAACGCCTGCTGCGCCGGTGAAGCCAGCGGTCGTTGCCGCGACGCCGGTGGCTGACAAGAGTTGTCAGAAACTGGGCGGCGAAGTTAGCGCGCTCATCGATGCAAGGCGGACATCGTCAAACATCGCCTCGGCTCGGGCCGTCTTCCAGGCTGGAATTATGGACTGCATGGAAGGCGACGACGCCGCGGCCAACAAGCACTATGGGGAAGCCAAGAATCTCCTGAGCGGCGATTAGAGGGAGGCCGGGCAGGACCGGATGTCGATTCAACTTGATCGAAAACCGCTCTAGAAATCCGGCTTGCCCGCTGTCGGGACTTGGGATTGGGTGTTGTTGAATTCGCGAGGGTTCTCGGCGCAAATCAGTTCCGTCCAGGAGTCCACCGACGGGCGATAGGTGATGGTCGCCGTCCAGGGTGTGGTGAAGACGCCTTCGTCCTCGACCGTGAAATGGAGCTGCAACACCTTGCCGCGATAGGCGCGGTCGTAGTCCCAAGCGCCGGGAGCGTAGGAATTCTCTTTCGCGTTGCGCTCGATCGCATCCTTGGCGGCGTCGTAATCGATGAGCCTGTAGCGCTCGGTCACATGCAGCTTATCGGTGAAGGGCGTGCCGTACATGTCGAGCATGGCAAACGGTCCCTTCTTGATCGCGACCGTGTCGATCACCAGCGTGTCGCCTTCATAGCGGCCGACCGAATCGCCGTACCAGGAGGGTACTGGATGTGTGGGGTGCTTCGCGTTCATGCGCACGCGGCGTACCTCGTCGCCCTGGCGGTAGATCATCGTGATCTGGTTCTTCTCCTGGAATATTTGCACCAGGAAATCCCAAAACACATACGGCACTCCGCCGGGCCAGCATTGGCTGCTCGGAGTGGGATAGCCGTTGCCGGAAAGCGTAATTTCGCCGTGCTTCTTCACCACCTCAGCCGCCTGCGGCTTCAGGATAGGATTGGTATAATCGCCGACCAATTGCTGAAAATTGGCGACGCCGTCGGGCCGGCGGGATCTGTTCCTAACCGGACCGGGGCCCGATTGCGGCGGCTCGAAGCCGGTTAGGAAAGGGTGGGACCAAACGCCGGAGAAATCCGGAATGGATGCGGCGCTTTGCAACGTTTGTCCCAGGGCCGATGTTGCAACCACCGCCACCAGTGTCACCAGTAGACGAAAGGCTCTCATGGCAACCACTCCTCTTCGCCAATCCGTGGCAACCGATATGTTATTCCGACAGGGAGAATAGCGCACGGCCAATCGAGGGCTGTGGTAGCGAATCGCCGGAAGCGGGCATGCGCGATTGAAGCCATAAAACGAAGAAGGTGCGTCCCGGGCGATGCCCAAAAAGCGGGTTCGACGTCCCTCAAATCAATAGCGGTAGCTGATCCCGGCACGGAACAGACGGGGTGCGTCAATGGTGAGCACTTGATCCGCGCCTCGGGCGCTGCCGACCTCCATATTGAAGATGTTGTCGATCGCAGCATAAACATCAATCTTCGGCGTCACGTGGAAATTGACGCGCGTATCCACGACGGTAATGGCCCCAAGGCGCAGCGTGTTCTGATCGTCCGACCAGCGCAGCGATTCATACCGCACATTCGCTTCCAACGTGAGCACAGGGTCCGGGCTCGCGATGATGCCGCCCGTGATTGTCCAACGCGGCGTTTGCGCGGGACGCTTGCCGGTGAGCTGCGGCGCCAGCGTACCGCCCTCGACATGTGCGTCCGTCAGGTTGAACGCGCCGCGCAGCGCCAGAGCATCGCTGAGCGACCATTGCGCGTCGCCCTCGACACCGAAGGCGCGGATGTCGCCGACGTTCTGGCGCTGGAGCACCTGGCCGCCGGCCGGAATGAAGCCCGCGCCGGGATAGGTGACGGGGCCCGTCGCGAGCGTCACGTTGGTAATCGCGTCGGAGATCTGGTTCCAGAATCCTGTAACGTTCCATGTGAACGCGCCGTTGTCGTCGCCGGCGCCGATCTCGGCGCCCGTCAGCTTTTCCGGCTGCAATCCCGAATTGGCCAGGGTGAAATTGTTGCCGACACGAAAGGCCCGGAACAGTTCGTTCAGGGAGGGTGCGCGAAAGCCCGCATAGGCGGCTGTGCGCACGAAATAATCGCCCAACCCCTTGCGGACGCCGGCGCGTGCGGTGGGAACCGAGCCGCTGGCGTCGCTCGTCTGATTGTCGAGCGTGATGGCGCCGGTCGATAAGGTCCGTTCGACGATGCGGCCGTTATAGTTGCGCCACTCGTCCAAGCGCACGCCGGCTGTCACAAGCCAATCGTCCTCAAGACGGCTCGCGCCTTCGGCATAACCGCCGGCAACCAGCGTGCGGCCACCCGCGAAGCGGCTGGAGCGGAACGCGCCGTTGGTGAAGCTGAACAATTCCCGCGACTCGCCTTGCGACAACCGCACATCCGTGCCCACTTCCCAATCGAGCCACGGCAGCGTGCCGCGGAGCGCGGCGTTGCCGCCCCAGCCAAGCGCCGGCACCGCATATTGGTTGCCGGCCGGGGTGGTCGTCTTTCGCCCGGCGCCGATCGAATAGGTCAGATTGGACATGTCCGTATCGCGGAACCAGCCCTGGATGCGCCAGCCGAGTTCGCCTGCGGTTTCGGGATGCGCGATGGTGAGACTTCCTGTCGTGCCGTCTGCGGTCGACTTTGCGCCCCGCACACCGGTGTCGCGCTTTTCATTGTAATAGCCGAAGCGGCCCGTTACCTGGGTGCCGGGCAGAATTTCGACGCCGCCGTGAGTTGAGAGGCTCGTTGCTTTCAACGACAGCGGAGTGTCGGCGGCGCCGCGCTGAGCGGGATCGGTGGGAATCCAGCCGCTGCTCGACATGTACATGGCGCTGGCTCCCAGGCTGTACCGGCCGAACTGCACGTTGCCGGCGGCGGCGCCACGCCACTCGCCGATTTCGCCCCCTTCCGTATCGACGACCGCGCTGGTTCCGGTTCGCTCGCTCAATGCCACGACACCGGTCAGCGCACCCGCGCCGTAAGGACCCGCGCCGGCTCCGCGCACGATTTCGGCGCCCTCAATGTCTTCGGACGGCAGCGAACTCCAGATAACCCAGCTGCCGAAGGGATCGTTTTGTGGCACGCCGTCGAGCGTCACCAGCGCGCGACCGGCGCCGGACGCGCCGATGGAGCGCAGGGATACGCCCTGCACCGTTGGGTTTGCGGAAAGGCTGCTGTTGCGGCGGAACAGCGAAAGTCCCGGCACCTGACGCAGCGCGCTATCGAGAAGGGGGGAACTCCGCAACTGAATTTCGCTCACGACGGTCGTGGAGAACGCCTTGCTGCCCACGGGATCGGGCGGTCGAGCGGTGATGAGTACCACTTCCGGCTCTTGGCCGGAACTTTCCCCAGCTCTTGCCGGACTGAAGATCGCAACGGTCATCGCAAACGCAACGCCCATCTTAAGGTGGGCGCGAAATCGGTTCTGTGCCATGAGTCCCCCTCGAACAGAGAATTGTCCTTATTTCGCGCCACAAGGCCATAGGAATTTTTGCGTCTGTGGGTTGGATGGCGTCTGACGAATCGCGTCAACGTCCGATTGGGGCCTCAAAACCGGCCACCAAGGCGATGGTCGCGAGCTTGCGGCGTTCGAATGCAAACGCGATAGCGATCAGTTTCGCTGCACTATGGTAGTAATGACGCTTGTTTGGATCGGGCCTTATCGTGTTTCCTCATTTTCGAGTTATCGGTTCACGACTATCTACAGGCTGACATAATCGGTCCAAACCCGTCGAACGGCCAAGCGGTCAATGTGGCATTCCGTGTGCGCCCAAATGGAGCATCTCGGAACTGAGCAATCGCCTCAACTCAATGCGTTAGCAAGCTACCTAGCTACGCACCTCCAGTGGAGGCAGGCGATAATTCGCACTGCGAATGTCCCGTTTGGGTCCGGCCGCTTTTGAGCGGACTCCCGGCATTTGAGTTCCGTCCCGCGCTGGATTGACCGCCCCACGCCGGCGGCGCGATTGACTCCCCTTTTCCATGGCTTATGAAGTCCGGCCCAGCCACATCGCATGAGGAGCGTGACGCGCCATGGCGCAGCAGAACGGCAAAACGAACGGAAGCTTTCACGGCTGGCGGCGCGAGAACGGCCGCGTCGGCGTGCGCAACCACGTCGTCATCCTCCCCCTCGATGATCTGTCGAACGCGGCATGCGAATCCGTCGCCAACAACATCAAGGGCACCATGGCCCTGCCCCATGCCTATGGCCGGCTGCAATTCGGCGAAGACCTGGAGGTCTTCTTCCGCACCTTGATCGGGACGGGGGCCAATCCCAATGTCGCGGCCGTGGTCGTCATCGGCATCGAGGACGGCTGGACCAAGCGCGTCGTGGACGGGATCAGGAAAACCGGCAAGCCCGTGGAAGGTTTTGGCATCGAGGGCACCGGCGACATCATGACCGTGGCTAAGGCCTCGCGCACCGCCAAGGACTTCCTGCAATGGGCATCCGAACGGCCGCGGGAAAAATGCGACATCTCCGAGCTATGGGTGTCGGCCAAATGCGGCGAGAGCGACACCACGACGGGGCTCGCTTCCTGCCCGACCGTCGGCAACATGTATGACAAGCTGATCCCGCAAGGTATTTACGGCGTGTTCGGCGAGACGTCGGAAATCACCGGCGCGGAGGATCTGGCCAAAGCGCGCGCGGCGAGCCCCGAGATCGGCGAGAAATGGTACCGCGTCTGGCAGGCCTATCAGACCGACGTCATCGAAGCGCATAAGACGAACGATCTTTCCGATTCACAGCCGACCAAGGGCAATATCGCGGGCGGCCTCACCACCATCGAGGAAAAGGCGCTCGGCAATCTCGAAAAGATCGGGCGCGAGTGCCGCTATATCGACGTGCTGGAACCGGCCGAAGCACCGGCCAAAGGTCCGGGACTCTATTTCATGGACACATCCTCGGCGGCAGCCGAATGCGTCACGCTGATGGGCGCCGCCGGGTATGTGGTGCATTGCTTCCCGACCGGGCAAGGCAATGTCATCGGCAATCCGATCCTCCCCGTGATCAAGCTGACGGGGAACCCGAAAACGGTGCGCACCATGTCGGAACATATCGATCTGGATATTTCCGGCATCATCCGACGCGAGATCACAATTCCCGAGGCGGGCGATCGGATGATCGACATGATCGCGCGCACCGCCAATGGCCGCCTGACCGCCGCCGAAGCGCTGGGCCACCGCGAATTTGTGCTGACCAAGCTCTATCGCAGCGCTTGAAAACGCATGAAGGCGTTGTCTCTCGCCGAAGCCGAAGCGCTGGTCACGCACGCGCTGCAACGCTGCCGCACGAGCGCCGACAATGCCAGCATCGTCGCGCACGCGCTGGTGCTCGCCGAAGCCGATGGATTGAAGAGCCATGGGTTGTTGCGCGTGCCGATCTATGCGGCGCAGGCGAGGGTCGGAAAGGTCGACGGCTTCGCGGTGCCTTCGGTGGAGCGGCCGCGCCCCGCGCTCATCGCCATCGACGCCAAACACGGCTTCGCTTTTCCGGCGATGAACCACGCGGTGGCGTTGCTGCCCGGCGCGGCGCGCGAATTCGGCATCGCCGCGGCTGGCATCCGGCGCTCCCATCATGCGGGCGTCGCGGGCCATCAGGTGGAGCGGCTGGCCGAGGCAGGAATGGTGGCGCTGTTCTTCGCCAACTCGCCGGCCGCAATGGCGCCATGGGGCGGCACCAAAGCGGCGTTCGGCACGGACCCCATCGCCTTTGCCTGTCCCCTCCCCGGCCGCCCGCCGATTGTCGTGGACTTGTCGCTGTCGAAAGTGGCGCGCGGCAGCATCCTGACCGCGATCCAAAGGAACGAATCCATTCCGGAGGGGTGGGCGCTGGACACCAACGGAAAGCCGACGACAGATGCGAAGGCGGCTCTCGCCGGCACCATGGTGCCGCTTGGCGACGCCAAGGGGACCGCGCTGGCGTTGATGGTGGAATTGCTGGCGGCGGGTTTGACCGGCGCCAATTTCGCGCGTGAAGCGTCGTCCTTCCTGGATGCGGAAGGCGCGCCACCGGGCACCGGACAGCTTATCATCGCCATCGACGCATCTTCATTCGGCAATGCGGTGCCGCGCTTCGCCGCCATGGCGGGGTCCATCGAGGAGCAGCAGGGGGCGCGGCTTCCCGGCGCGCGGCGTGTGGCTTCGCGGAAGAAAGCTCAAGCGGAAGGCTTGCAGATTTCCGATTCGCTGCTGGCGGAGATCAAAGCGCTTTAGCCCCCTCCGTCCGCCGCACTGCGTGCTGCGGCCACCTCCCCCGCTTCGCAGGGGAGGAAAACTAGGTGCACGTTCCCCGTTCCCCTGCTTCGCAGGGGAGGAAACTGTCAGCTCGATTCATAGGCGCCGGAGAGGTAGGTGCCGAGAACGCGAATGTCGGAGGGATCGAGTGCCACCATGTCGGCGCGATAGCCCGGCGCGATGCGGCCATAACGATTTCCCACGCCCAGAAATTCCGCCGGGGCGCGAGAGGCAAAACGCAAGGCATCCGCGAGCGGCACGCCAAGCAGCTTGACGCAATTGCGCACAGCACTCGCCATGTCGATGCCGGAGCCTGCGAGCGTGCCGTCTTTCATCGTGACGCGTTGTCCTTCGACGATGATCTCGCTTCCGTAAAGCGTGAAGCTTTTTTTCACGCCTCCGACATTGGGCATCGCGTCGGTCACCAGCATGGGCGCGCCCGCGCCTTTCAATGCCAGCCGCAACATGGGGGGCGCGACATGGATGCCATCAATGATCAAGCCATACCAGCAGCCGGGCGATTCCAATGCCGCCGCGATGGGCCCGGGCTCGCGCGCAGCTAACGGCCGCATGGCGTTGAAAAGATGGGTGAAGCCGGTGAGACCATCGGCGATTGCGATGCGCGTCTGTTCGTAAGTCGCCATGGAATGGCCGAGGGAGACGCGTACACCTGCTCCTGCGAGGGAGCGGATGAATCCGTCCGGCACGCGCTCGGGCGCCAGAGTGACGAGCGTGACGCCGGGATGTCCGTTGAAGACATCGCGATGCGAAGGATTCGGCGCGCGCATCAGCGAAGGATCATGGACACCGCACTTCTCGGGCGAGAGGAACGGCCCTTCGAAATGAATGCCGAGCACGCCCGGCAGTGTTTGCCTTGCCGCATCGGCGGCGGCGCGGGCGGCGCGCATCTTATCGTCGGAATCGGTGATGAGCGTCGGCAGGATGCCCGTCGTGCCGAACCGGCGATGCGCTGCGGCAATCTTCGCGATCCCTTCCGGAGTCGGCTCATTGTTGAAAAGAGCGTCGCCGCCGCCATTCACCTGCACATCGATGAATCCCGGCGCGAGCCATGCGCCATGGGGCAGTTCGTGGACCGTAAGGCCCGCGGGCATGTCGCGGCGGCGCACGAGTGCGGCAATGCTAGCCCCTTCGACGATCACCACGTAATCGTCGCGCACCAGCGCTCCGTCGAAGATCGCCGCCGCCGCAACCGCATATCGCTGTTCGTTCATCGCGTGCGCGTGACCTTCTTCAAGTGACGCGGCCGGTCCGCATCCATCCCACGCAGTTTCGCCAAGCGGACCGCCGCCGCATAGAAGCTTTGTATCTGGCAGATGGCATCGGCCTCGGGCTGATCGGGGGCAAGCGCCGGCAAGCGTGTCTTGCCCCTGCCCGGCTCGACGCAGAACAACGCCGCCTTTTTGCGGCGCAGATCGTCCGCCAGCGCGACCAGGGCGCCGGCCGCTTCATCGGCCGGCATGAACATCAGGATGGGGTAGCGGGCCGATACCAGCGCCATCGGTCCGTGCTGGAATTCCGCGCCGCTATAGGCTTCGGCGTGAATGTTGCAGGTCTCCTTCAGCTTCAGGGCCGCCTCGCGCGCGATCGCGAGAGTCGATCCACGGCCGATCACCATCATGCTCGACGCCTTGGCAAAAGTGCCGAAGCACGCGCTCCAGTCGAGCTCTGCCGCCGCCTTGAGCCGTTCGGGCAGGCGGGGAAGCGCGGCGGCAAGCGCGGAATCTTGCGCCCATTCGGCGGTCAGCCGCAGCAGCGCCGCAAGGGTGGCGATGACGCTCTTGGTGGCGGCGACGCTCAGTTCGGGTCCCGCATCGATGGGCAGCACAATGTCGCTTTCCTGCGCGAGCGGACTGCCGGTGGCGTTGACCAGCGCGACGGTCAGCGCGCCCGCGCGCTTTGCGGATTTCGTCTGTTCTATGAGGTCGTCGCTGCGCCCCGATTGCGAGATCGCCAGCAGCAACTGATCCTTCAGGTTCAGGTCGCGGCGATAGACCGTCACGATGCTGGGCGCTGCCGCAGCAACGGGAATACCGAGAAACCGCTCGATGCCGTGTTTGGCGAAGGCGGCCGCATGGGCGGAGCTGCCCCGAGCCGAGGTGACGACGACTCGCGGCGGCTTGGCCTTGAGGCGCCGGACCAACTCGCGCAGGGGGGCGGCGAGGCTCTGTTCCTGGCGCGCAACCGCCTCCGGCGCTTGCAGAATTTCGGCCGCCATATGGGAGGTTGGTTTACTTGTCACATTCACCTTGGCCTCGGATAGGACTTCCCACCGCTTGTGGGGCTTCCCACCGCCCGCGGTTGCACTATGTTCCCTGGATCAACGCGAAAATATCCGAATCGCTTCCAAGCCTTTCTCTTTATGTATCAGGTGCCGCCATCGAGACCGAACGTCCCAGCCCGCGCTATTCCGCCATCGATCTGTGGGAATCCTCCGACGTCCTGGATGCGATGATCGAGGGCCAGCTCGCCGCCGTTGCCGCCGTGCGCGCGGCGCGGAGCGCCATCGAGGCGGCGGCCCATGAAATGGAGCTGCGCCTGGTCGAGGGCGGCCGGCTGATCTATGCCGGCGCGGGGACCTCCGGGCGGCTTGCCGTGCAGGATGGCGCCGAGCTGATGCCGACCTTCAGCTGGCCGGCCGAGAGGCTGCTGCTGCTGATCGCCGGCGGCAATGAGGCGCTGATCCACGCCGTCGAGGGCGCCGAAGACGATGTCGCGCGCGCGGGCGCCCTGATCAAGAGCCACAAGGTCGCCGCCAATGATGTGTTGCTGGCGGCGGCGGCTAGCGGCACGACGCCGTTCACGCTTGCCTGCGTGCGCGGCGCCAGAGCCGCGGGCGCGCTGACCGTGGGCATCGCCAACAATCGCGACACGCCGTTGCTCAAGGAATCCGAGTGCCCGATTTTTTTGGATACGGGCGCGGAGCCCATCGCCGGCTCGACCCGTATGAAGGCGGGCACCGCGCAACGCATCACGCTCAATCTGTTGTCGTCGCTGGTGATGATCCGGCTCGGCCATGTCTATGAGGGCCTGATGGTCGATGTGCAGGCGACCAACAAGAAACTCACCCAGCGCAGCGAGAACATGCTGACCCATCTGACGGGGCGCAGCGGCAAGGATGTGCGCGATGCGTTGTCCGCAGCGGAGGGCAGCGTCAAGGTGGGGGTGCTGTTGCTTTATGGCTGCCGCGCCGAGGAGGCCAAGGCGCTGCTGGAGCGCAGCGGCGGACATCTACGTGTGGCGCTGGCGGTATTGCGCAAGAGCCGCGCGGAAGGGGAGTGAGGGAGGGGCGCCGCCGCTGCGGCGAACACATAAAGATAGAATTGTCATTCCCGGCCGAGCGGCGGAACGTCCGCGAGGGGAAGGGAAACCATCTGACGAATGGGGGTCCCCTTCCCTCGCACGCCAACGCGTGCTCGCCGGGGATGACACGGAGCAACGCGGCGGTGTTCAGGCAATCCCCCCACCCGCCCACCTACGCGCATTCGCGCTTCGGTGGACGACCTCCCCGCGTTGGGGGAGGTAGGGCTCGCCGGGGATGACACCGGCGCGTGGGGCCACGCATTCGTGTATCATCGCTTCTCAAGCGGAGCGGACAATGGCGCAACGCCGACGGCGGCATGGCAGACGAGGCAGGGCGATCAATGCGTCTTGGAGCACGGGCATTGTCGTGCTCGTCGTGGCTACGGGTGTGATTTCGTGGATCGTGTGGATGTTCTAACGGTGTCGAGCTGTCACCACGACAAAGGTGGCGGGCCGCCGGCTTGTGATCCCCTTAAATCACCGGGATCGGCGCGCCGTCTCTGTCGATCCTGGCCAGCAAATAGGTGTCTCTCCAGACTTCGAGCGTCGCGCAGTCGCTTCTGATGAGCATCTTGCTGCCCGCCTCGCACGCATCCCAATCCGTATCTGCCTTCAGCGGGAGGGTGCTCTCTCTGAGCCCCGTTGTGCCCCAGAATTTCAGGCGATAGCCACGCATATGCCGACCCTCCTCAGACGATTTCACAACTTTGGGCGGCAGCTATACGCCTATTGCAACCAAGAGTCCGATCAATTTTTAACTATATATTTTCAAGCACGAGCTCGTTTCCTGCCCGCCGGTCGGATTTGGCGCAGACCGGACGGCGCAAAAAGAAAGGGCCGGAGACAATCCGGCCCTCAGTCCATCCAAAGGAAATCGGCGTTTAACGCCTGCGCTGGTCGTTCTGATTGCTCGCTATGATGATGTCCGCGATCAGACCGGTGGCGACGGCCGCCAAAACATACTGGTTGTTCGCCTCGACCCAATGATAACCGCGGGGCGGTTTTCTCAGGTGATTATTCTTCCAGTCGGAAACGACATACTGATTGTTGTTCCGGTACTCGGTCGGAAGCCTATCGCCACGCGACCAATGGGGATTATCGCGAACCTCATTGCGGCCCTGTTCGCCGCGTTGGGAGTCGTATCTGTTGGCGCCCTGATTGTCGTTTTGGTTGCGGTCACGCTCTTGGTACTGATTGTCTTGGTTGGCAGAGGCGCCGCGGTTTCCGTAGGAGGGACCGCTATTGTACTGCGCAAGTGCGGCCGAACTGCCGAGCAACGTCAAAGCCGCGGCGATGGCTGTTAGGTTTTTCATGGAGAGTTCCTTGGTTTGAGCGCCGAGCGCTCCAAGCGCGGTAGGACATGCCGCCGGATTGTCTGAAAGTGAGAACGATCTGGTTGGGTGTTCCGTTGCTCGCGGGGAACGCCGCCCAGGTTACAACGCGGTAACCGTGCTGGGCCGATGCGCGGCTTAAGCGCGGAGGGCGCGTGTAGTAAAGGGAACTCATGGCGAAAATCCTCGGAGCACGGATATGGGACGTCGTGGCTGCGAGCCCTCTTATCGTTTGGTATTTGCTGGGAAGTTGGGGGCTCGTGACGCTGCTGGCGGCGGAGATCGGCCATTTCGAATCGGATGATCTTCAAACCTGGGCGAAAATCATCACCCAGCTGACGTCGCTGGCTTATGTGTTCATGATTATCGCGGTGTTCTTCATTCGGCATTTGCCCTTGGCGAAGGCGCAAGGAATCATTCCCCGAATCATCGCCATCCTCGCCAGCAACGCGCAGCTCGCATTTTTTCTTCTGCCCCGCACGATGATATCGACACGCACGGAAATCCTTTCCGCGGCGTTGATATCGGTGGGTGCCGCCGTCTCCGTGTGGATACTCATTCGCCTGCGAAACAGCTTCAGCATCCTGCCGCAGGCGCGAGCGCTCGTCACGACCGGACCTTACCGGCGCATTCGCCATCCGCTTTATGCCGCGGAAGGGATCGCCTCTCTCGGACTCATGTTGCAATTTGTCCAGCCCTGGTCGGCAGTGATCACGCTTATCGGATTTGCCTGCCAGATCCTCAGAATGCATTACGAGGAGCAGGTTCTCGGCGCGGCCTTTCCGGAATATTCGCCTTACAAGGCGCGGACCTACCGTCTCGTTCCGGGAGTCTATTGAGGGTCGTGCTGCCCTCGCACCCCCCTTCCGTCCGCCTTCGCGCTTTCGCGCTTCGGTGGACACCTTCCCCCGCAAGGGGGGAAGGTAAAGAATCACCGACCACGCGCATTCGGGCCGCTTCTGCTATGATTAGCTACGCTCATTGGAGCTTATTGAAGGAGGGAACCGTGAAATCCAGATTCTCGTTGGTCGCGCTCGTGACGCTCGCGCTCGGCATGTCCACCAGCGCACAGGCCCAAAGCGAAATCACTCTCCTGTCACCCAATCCGATCAAGGAGACCATCGACAGACTCGTTGCGGATTTCACGGCCAAGACCGGCACCAAGGTCAAGATCACCTATGGCACCGGCGTAGGCACGAGAAAGACGGTCGCCGAGGGCGGCGCCTTGGACGCGACGCTGCTGTTTGCGCCGTTCGACGACGCGATTAAGACCGG
>JAXDMY010000008.1:0-23415 GCA_034665805.1 Alphaproteobacteria bacterium | reverse complement strand
GCCACATCGTCGAGCATTGCACTGTTCAGGCGATGCGGTGGAATTTCGACAATGAGTTCTGGAAGGATCGGACGAGCGGCTATGTTTGGCGCAGCAGCCAGCATGTTCATCCAAATTCGCCGCCGCTCATTCTTGAGGTTCTGCGACCGGAACCGAGCACACCCGGTTAGACTAAATGACGGGTCGTTGCTGAGGTCCATTTTGATATGCGGCGACCGCACCGACCGTCAGCAAGACGAGGGCCACGAAGGAGGACAGGCTCACGACGACCAGAAAGCTTCCGAGCATTCCGCCCATCTCTCTGGTGTAATCGGCAAACGACAAATTTTCCCCCGGTGGGGAGCCCATGCCCCAAACTGCAACACATACTCCGCAACCGCAAACCACCATTCGATCATCGTAGGACGCCGCAGGGGTGGTCACGAGCACCCCGTTCGTAATTGGTCGCCGGCGCGTTTGGAATGTTCGGGTCCGACAAGATTGCCGACTTGACGGTTAAGCCAGCGGCTGTTACTTAACGCTTGTGTTAATTAACGGATTTGTTAGACGATGACGGCATCTGCCCGCATCGACCGGATTTTTTCCGCGCTTGGCGACCCCACAAGGCGCGCCATCGTCCAGCGGCTGGCGTTAGGCGAGGTGACGGTGACGGAACTGGCCCGCCCCTTCGCCATCTCCCTGCCGGCGATCTCGCGGCATTTGCGCGTGCTGGAGGCGGCCGCCCTCGTCCGCCAGGAACGCGACGGCCAGTTTCGCCGTTGCCGGCTCGATACGGAGGGCCTGCAGGCAGCGGCCGAATGGCTTGCCTTCTACCGCCATTTCTGGGGCGAGAGTCTCGACAGGCTCGATGAACATCTCAAATCTTCGGTGCCACGCGCCCCCAAAATCAAAGGACGAAATCATGGAAAACACAAAGCCCGGCGCTGAATCCGATCTCGCGCTCGTCATCACGCGCAGCTTCAATGCGCCCCGTAGCCGCGTGTTCGATGCCTGGCTCGACCCTGCGCAGATCGCCAAATGGATAGGCCCAAGAAGCATCCGGGCCGAGGCCCTGGAATCGAGCCCAAAAGTCGGCGGCCGGTACCGCATCCATATGCGGGGCACCGACGGCAGCAACGGGCCCATCGTCAGCGGAACTTACCGGGAAATCGTCCGCCCCGAACGGCTGGTCTTCACCTGGGCGTGGGAGACGGCCCATTCGCAAGGAATGCCGGGCGATGAAACGACTGTGACCCTTACGTTCCGCGAGCGCGGCGGCAAAACGGAGATGACGCTGCGCCAGGAGGGCTTTGCGGCCAAGGAGTCGCGCGACAGCCATGACAAGGGATGGAACGGCTCATTCGACAAGCTCGCCGAGCTTCTGGCGGCATAGTGAAGGAACAAAGCAATGGAGCACCGCGTCGTATCGCATGACGAATGGCTCAAGGAGCGGAAGGCGCTTCTCGCGGAGGAAAAGGAATTCAACTGCATACGCGATGCTTTAAGCAAAAACCGGCGTGAGCTTCCCTGGGAACGCGTCGAGAAGGATTATCTCTTCGACGGCCCCAACGGCAAAGAGACGCTCGCCCAGCTCTTCGGGAGGAAAAGCCAGCTCATCGTCTATCATTTCATGTTCGATCCCGAATGGGACGAAGGCTGCAAGAGCTGCTCGTTCTGGGCCGACAATTTCAACGGTATCGACATCCACCTCGCGCATCGCGACGTGAGGTTCGTTGCGATCTCGCGCGCGCCCCTTGCCAAGCTTGAGGCCTATCGCAAGCGCATGGGATGGAGCTTCAAATGGCTGTCCTCGTTCGGCAGCGACTTCAATCACGATCATTATGTGACGTTCACGCCCGAGGAAATGGCAACCGGCACGGGCTTTCACAATTACACGCGCTCAACGCCGCCCATATCCGAAACGGTCGGGGTCAGCGTCTTTTATAAGGATGAGAAAGGCCGCATCTTCCACACCTACTCAACCTATTCGCGCGGTGTCGACATGCTGAACGGAGCGTATCATTATCTGGACCTCGCGCCCGAAGGCCGTGACGAAGATAAGCTCTCCTATACGCAGGAGTGGGTGCGCCGCCACGATCAATACGAAGACTGAAGCCTTTGCGCGAAGGGCCTAATAAAGCCCGCCCGTGCCGGTGCCGACGGTCGCGGGAGCCGAGGGCGGCCCCGAGGCGGCAGTGGGGGTAGCTCCTTGCGGCGTGTCGCTTGCGGTGGCCGATGCAGGCACCGCAACACCGGGATCCTCGATATCGGACACCATATAGCCCGCGCCCGGCTCGGTGCCGGCCTTGAACGCTTCCAGGATCGCGCCCGGTGAGCCCTGCTGGACGACGGCGCCATTCAACGGATTGGTCGGAACCAGCGCGATGCCTTGCGGAATGCGGAAAGGCGTCGGCGGCTGATCGGCAAGAGCTTCTTTCATGAAGTCGCGGAAAATCGGGGCTGCGGCAAGCGCGCCCTGCTCGCCATTGCCTAAAGTCTGGAAATTGTCCTTGCCGATGAAGACACCGAGAGCGAGGTCGGGCGAGAATCCGACAAACCAGGCATCGCGGAAATCGCTCGAGGTCCCGGTCTTACCGGCCAGCGGCTTTCCCACCACCCGGATCGCGACACCCGTGCCGCGCTGGATCACGCCTTCGAGTATGGAGACGATCTGATACGCGGTACGGGGATCGAGCACCTGCTGCTGGTTCTCGTCCAAAAGGGGCTCTTCCTGGCCGTGCCAATCGGCCTGACTGCATTCGGGGCAGTTGCGCTTGTCGAAACGGTAGACGGTTTTGCCGTGGCGGTCCTGCACGCGATCGATCAGGGTCGCTTCCAGCTTGCGTCCGCCATTGACGAATTCGGCATAGCCTGTCGTCAGGCGCAACAGCGTCGTCACCTGCGAGCCCAGCGAGTTGGCCAGATACTGGGGCATCTTGTCATAAACGCCCATGCGTTCGACCGTCTGGGCAATCGGAGCCATGCCGATGGTGTGCGCGAGGCGCGCTGTCATCAGGTTGCGCGAGAGCTCAACGCCTCGCCGCAACGTCGTGGGGCCGAGATATTCGCCGGCTTCGTAGTTTTCCGGCGTCCATAGCGGCAGCCCCGGTCCCTGCGCCGCGGCAAAGGGGGCGTCGAGAACCTTGGTAATGGGCGTGTAGCCCTGGTCGAGCGCCGTGGCATAGACGAAAGGCTTGAAGGTGGAGCCCGGTTGACGCATCGCCTGCATCGCGCGATCGAATTCCGAAGAGCCATAGGAGAAGCCGCCCGACAGCGCCAACACATGTCCGGTGAAGGGATCCATCGCGACAATGGCGCCATTGGCGACCGGCACTTCGCGCAAACTGTAGGAGTCGGGTTTGACGCCCTCGCCCGTCATGGGTTCGACATAGACGATATCGCCGGCTTTCAACAACCGCGCCCAGTTCAGCTCGCCCGCGGGAATCTTGCCCACGCCGCCTTCCTGCAGAACGAGGGACGCGTCTTCCTTGAGTTCGGTCACCAATGCGACGCGCCAGCTCGCCACGCCGGACTTGTTGGGCACCGCCTTCAGCGCGGCCATCCAATCGTCCTTCTTATCGACGTGCTTGAGGGGCGCGCGAAAACCGTGGCGGCGATCATAGGCGATGAGCCCGGCGCGCAAGGAGCGAACCGCGATGTCCTGCAGGCGCGGATTCAATGTCGAGCGAACCTGCAAGCCGCCATCATACAGCGCCTTGTCGCCATATTTGGTCTGCAGGGTGCGGCGGACTTCTTCGACGAAATAATCGACATCGGTGACGACGGCACCGAACGGACGATTATAGGTGACGAGGTCATCGGCGTCCGCCGCGGCCATCTGCTCGCGATTGATGTAGCCGTTCTCCTGCATCTGATCGAGAACGTAGTTGCGCCGGATAATCGCCGCGTCCTTGTGGCGGGTCGGGCTGTAATTGGCCGGCCCCTTGGGCAAGCCGGCGAGAAAAGCGGTTTGCGAGAGCGTGAGCTCGTCCAGCGATTTGCCAAAATAATTGGTCGCTGCCGCGGCGACGCCGTAGGAATTCTCGCCCAGGAAAATCTCGTTCAGATAGAGCTCGAGGATCTGATCCTTGGAAAACGCATTGTCGATGCGCATCGCCAGAACCATCTCGCGAATCTTGCGCGAGAATTTGAGTTCGCTCGAAAGCAGGAAATTGCGCGCCACCTGCTGGGTGATGGTGGAGGCGCCCTGAGGTCTCTTATCGGCATTGCGGATGTCATTGATCCCGGCGCGAACGATGCCGAAAATGTCGACCCCGGGGTGGCTGTAGAAATTCTTGTCCTCGGCCGAGAGGAACGCCTGCTTCACCTGATCGGGAATCTGCTGAATGGGAACGAAGAGTCGCCGTTCGCGGGCATACTCGCCGATCAGCGTCCCGTTGCCGGCATAGACCCGGGTGGTAATGGGAGGTTCGTAATGGGCCAGAGCATCGTAGCTGGGAAGATCGCGGGTGACCCAGAACACATAGGTGGCGGTAAGTAGGAAACCGATCAGGATCAGCCCTGCAAAACCGCCCAACACGATATTACGCACGGTTTTCATTTATTGTTTTCTCGCGACCCCTTGGGTTCAGGCACCCAACTCTCTTTCATAATACCCAGAATGTGACCGGAGAATGGCATCCCCATCACCGGTTCGCTTGCCGTAGGCTTGGTCCTATTTCCGGGGCAAAATGCATATCGACGGCCGATGAAATCGCCCGCGCGACGCCATTCCGCCAAGCTTCCGTTGCCATTTCGGCTTCGTCCTTCGGATTGGTGAGATAGCCCAGTTCAATCAGGACGGCCGGGATGTCAGGGCCCTTCAAGACCGCGAACCCTGCCGAACGGTGTGGGAACAGGGGCAACAGATTGGTCGCGGAGGGCAAAGCCCCGACCACGGTCTCGGCAAAGCGCACGGATCGGTTCATCGTATCGCGCTGAGCCAGATCGATCAGAATCGATGCAACAGGACTGTTCTCGCCGGTCAAGTCCACGCCTGCGATAATGTCGGACATGTTCTCTTTTTCGGCCAATGTGGCCGCCTCGCGGTCGGAGGCGTCTTCAGACAAGGTGTACACGGACGCTCCTCGAACATCGCGGTGATCACTCGAATCGGCGTGCAGCGAGATGAACAGATCGCCATGGGCCGCCCTGGCGATGTTCACCCGCTCGCGCAGTGGAATGAAAACGTCAGCGTCACGAGTGAGTTGCACGCGATATCGCCCAGTGGCTTCGAGCGCCTTTCGCAGCGTCTTGGCGACCGACAGAACAAGGTCTTTTTCCACGATGCCGCTTTGGCCGTGGGTTCCAGGATCGATCCCGCCATGACCGGCATCCAGGATGATGAGTTTCTTGCCGCCTCTGGCCGCAACCGACGGCGGCGCGCGCTGAGGCTCAACGGAGGCCATCGCGGAAGAGACATCGCGCGGCCAACCGGCGTGAGCCAGGAATTCGGAATTCGTTGTGGGACTAAGATCGACCACCAGGCGAAACCCCGATCCCCCTTCGGGCGGCAGGATTTGCGTTTTCTCGATCCGGGCCGGTGCAGCAAGGTCCACGATGAAACGAGAATTGCCTTTGCGGAAAAGGCCATAGCGGTAGCTCTTCACTGCGCCCTGGCCGGAGGGCCGGGTCTCACCGTTCACCCGCCACAACACTTCGGGCATGTCGAACACGACCCGGTTCGGATTGGTCAGGGTGAACACCCGGACATCGAGCGGATCGCTGAGCTCCATGGTGAAACGCGACCTGCCAGCGCTCTCGCCGATCTTCAGGCCGATCACCATGGGTAGGGCTCTAGGGCCATTTCCCAAACCTTGCTTGGTAAGCAGCGCCCCAATCGGATCGGACGTCGAAGGCGCAGCGGCGGCGACCGACATGCCCGCAAAAAGAGCCGTCACGAACCCTAAGGCCCGAGTCCCCCGCGCAAACCACAAAAAGAGCTTGTTCATCCCAATAAACCAGGGTTTGGGCCCGCGAATCCGGCCTAAGGGGTCAATGTCGCGTCCAAGCATTTATACTTCGTTAGCAAATCCGGTCTAAAGCGATTTTGCGTTCCGCCGTGGTCTGCGAACAAGAGAAAACCGGCCGAATCGTAAGAGGCCTGTATGAATATCCTTGCTAGAGGGCGAAAGCGCCAATAGAAAGAAT
The DNA here is from genome assembly GCA_034665805.1 of Alphaproteobacteria bacterium. Taxonomy (GTDB): domain Bacteria; phylum Pseudomonadota; class Alphaproteobacteria; order Micropepsales; family Micropepsaceae; genus CAIYRG01. The sequence goes on along the minus strand of JAXDMY010000008.1, from coordinate 17,286 downwards.
CATTCGCTTCGATTAGGTGGTGCCTCTGGCCGCTCTCTCGAAGGGAACGGGGTTCCGACGATCGGGTCCAACCGCGTTTGTTGCGCGCGAGAATCCCCCCGGAATTCTGAGAAACCCCGCAATTGCGGCGACGCGATCGCGGCCCAAGGGATACAGCCGGCCCGGGCGCAGCCGCCTTAAGCGCCACGCCCAGGCCGGTTTTTAGACGAGATGGCTGGCATCGTTTTATTCCGCACGCGCATTGGCCCCCCAAGGGGGAGGTCCTCCGCACGGCCGTCTGTCCAATATGGATTGCCTGACCCTTCACCAATGATTTGGCGCCTTGTGCCGCACGACCCAGCCCGCGCGATTCGCGCGCTCGCTCGCGTGTTGCGGCACCTTCGCGCCGACGGAGTCATCCATGCCCAAACGTATGCTTGTAGACGCAAGCCACCCGGAAGAAACCCGGGTGGTGGTTTTCGACGGAAATAGAGTCGAAGAATTCGATTTCGAGGCCGCCTCGAAACGGCCGCTCAAAGGAAATATCTACCTGGCGAAAGTCACGCGCGTGGAGCCGTCGCTCCAGGCCGCCTTCGTCGAATATGGCGGCAACCGCCAAGGCTTCCTCGCCTTTTCGGAAATCCATCCCGACTACTATCAGATCCCCGTCGCGGATCGGATGGCGATTCTGGAAGCGCAAACCCAGCGCATGATGGCGGAAGAGGATTTCGATGCGGTAGATACCGCCCGAGCTCCTGCCCAGGATGCCATGCCGGGCGCCGAACATGACGAGGAACACTCCGAACGACGCGCCGCCGAACATGGCGAAGACGAGGCGATGCCTTCGTCCGAAGCCGTCGAGTCCCATTCGGACGCTCGTTCACCGGCTAACGAGGATTCGACGTTTGAAGAAGACCTCGACGAACCGGTGTCGCATGAGGACCCCGCGGAGCTCGAGTCCAGCGCCGGTGACGATGCGCTCGGCGACGGCGCGCAGGTCATCCAACCCTCGGATTTTGGATCGTCACCATCCGAGCCTCAGCCTCGAGAATTCGCGACAGTGCAGCAAGAAGCCACGGGCGCGCCGGCCGCCTATCAGAGACGCGGGCCGCGTCAGGGCGATCGCCCTCGTCCGCCGCGGCGGCGTCAATACAAAATCCAGGAAGTCATCAAACGGCGCCAGATCATGCTGGTGCAGGTGGTCAAGGAAGAGCGCGGCAACAAAGGCGCCTCGCTGACCACGTTCCTCTCGCTCGCCGGCCGCTATTGCGTGCTGATGCCCAACACACCGCGCGGGGGCGGCATCTCGCGCAAGATCACCAATGCAGCCGACCGCAAGCGTTTGAAATCGGCGGCGCAGTCGCTCGAACTTCCCGAAGGCATGGGCCTGATCATCCGCACCGCGGGCGCCAACCGCACCAAATTGGAGATCAAGCGCGACTACGAATATCTTTTGCGATTGTGGGACACGGTACGCGAACTGACGCTGAAATCGAACGCCCCTGCCCTCGTCTATGAGGAAGGAAGCCTGATCAAGCGGGCGATCCGCGATCTCTACAGCAAGGACATCACGGAGATCATCGTCGACGGCGATGCGGGATATCGCGACGCCAAAGACTTCATGCGCATGCTGATGCCAAGCCATGCGAAGAACGTGAAGCCCTACAAGGAAGCCTTACCGCTCTTTCAGAGCTTCCATGTGGAAGCACAGCTCGATGCGATGTTCAGCCCCACCGTGAACCTGAAATCGGGCGGCTACATCGTGATCAACCAGACCGAGGCGCTTGTCTCGATCGACGTGAACTCGGGTAAGGCGACGCGCGAGCATTCGATCGAAGAAACCGCCACCAAGACGAATCTGGAAGCTGCCGATGAGGTCGGCCGTCAGCTTCGCTTGCGCGATCTGGCGGGTCTCATCGTGATCGATTTCATCGATATGGAAGACGCCAAGAACGACCGTAATGTCGAAAAGCGTCTGCACAACGCGGTGCGCGGCGATCGCGCGCGTATCCAGATCGGAAAGATCAGCCAATTCGGCTTGTTGGAAATGTCCCGCCAACGCTTGCGCGCGGGCGTGCTCGCCGGTTCCACCGTCACCTGCCCGCATTGCGCCGGCCAGGGCATCATACGTTCGACGGAATCCGCGGCCCTTCGTTTGTTGCGGGCGCTCGATGAAGAAGGCCAGCGCCAACCCGCCGCCAATGTCACCGTGAAGGCGCCTGCCGACGTCACTATCTACACCTTGAACCAGAAGCGCCGCGAAATCGCGCGCATCGAAGAGGCTTACGATCTCGCGATTTCCTTCGAGCCGCAGGCCGGCATGATGGGCGGCAGTTTCGAACTGGAACGGACGGGAGTCCGCATCCCGACGCCGCGGCCCAAAGCGCCGGCGATCTCGTTTGAGGCGGGCTATCAGGAATCGGAAAACGAAGAGCCCGAAACCGATGTGACCATCGTCGAAGCCCCGGTCGAAACGGTGCAGGCCCCGGCCGAAGGCTCGGCGGAACGCGATTCCGGCGGTGTGGATGGCAGAGGGCGCAAGCGCCGCCGCCGGCGCCGCGGTGGCAGGGGACGAAGCCCGCACGGCCCGCTGCAAGAGGCCGGAGCCGATGGGCGGACAAACGAAATTCCAAGCGTCCCGGCGCCCTCGAACGACGTCCAACTCGAGGCGCCTTCCGCCGATCATCATGATGCCGATCATGATGATGATGATGATGATGATGATGAGCCCCAATCCGAACCAGCCCAGGAAGCCCAAAGCGAGCACAGAGAACAGCGCCCCGGCTCGCCACCGGCCGCGCCGGGCGAAGGCGGCGGCAAGCGCCGCCGGCGCCGCCGCGGAAGGCGGGGCCGCCGCCGCGATGGCGAAATGGTTGGCGGCGAGACGCCAGCCCAGACGCAGTTCCGTCCCGAACCGGCTTCCTTCATAGCTTCGGCGGCAACCCAGGAATCCGCCGTGCTGATCCCGAACGCGCCGTCCTCACCGCTCTGGTCGCTTTCCGATCAGACAGATCGCATGCCATCTTTGCCGGAGAGGGCCGCACACGCGATCCAGGAAGAGCCGAAGATGCATGCGCCTGCCATTTCCATGGCAGAAAGCGGTTCGGAGACCCAAATGGAAGCTTCCCGGGAATCCGAACGCTCGGACGAGGTTGACGCTGCACCACAGGAAGCCCGCAAAGGCTGGTGGCAGCGCCGCTTCAAGATATGAGCCGAGCGAGCTATTCTTGTCCGCTGGCTAAGGCGGCAAGTTGGGCGAAAAAAGAGAGGCTGTTGGTTGCGTGACGACAAAGTCATGTGCCTGGCATTGACGGAGTTGGAGGCGAATCCTACCGTTCCGTCCGAGGGGTAGGTTCGAAGGAGTATAGACCGTTGAAAGGCACACTTTCCGGTTTGCGTCCCCTTTTCGGGTTGGCGGTGGCGGGACTCTTGATGGTCTCGCTGCTGACATTGCCCTCCTACACCGCGCATGCGCAGGGACAGGGCATAGCGCTGATCCGCGACACCGAGGCCGAACGCGTATTGCGGTCCAAACTCGACCCTATCCTGATAGTGGCGGGCCTGGTGCCCAAGGACGTTCAGATTCATCTGGTGAACGATCCTTCGATCAATGCCTTCGTGGCCGAAGGCCAGCATATGTTCCTCAACACCGGTCTGTTGATGACGCTGGACACGCCCAATCAGATCACCGGCGTGATGGCGCATGAGACCGGCCACATGGCGCATGGAGACCTCATCCGCGCCGCCGCAGGCATGAAGGCGGCCACTCTGCCGATGCTGCTGTCGATGGCCGCGGGCCTCGCAGCGATGATCGCGGGCGCGGGCGAGGCCGGACAAGCGATCCTGATGGCCGGTCAGCAGATCGCCGAGCGGACGTTTCTCGCCTATTCGCGCACGGTGGAAGCAAGCGCCGACCAGGCAGGGGTGCGCTTTCTCACGGCCACGCATCAGTCCGGAGAGGGCATGCTGCAGGTTTTCAAACGTTTCCAGGACCAGGAGATCTTAAGCGCGCGGCGCGCCGATCCCTTCGCCCAAAGTCATCCGGCGTCCGCAGACCGCATCGCCTCGCTGCAAGACCTCGTAGAAGCTTCGCCTTACCGTGACGTCAAGGACAGCCCGGAGACGGTTTATGCCTTCGACATGATGCGGGCAAAATTGCGCGGTTATATCCAGCAGCCCGAGGTTTCCCTGCGCCAATATCCGGTTTCGAACACCAGCAAGCCCGCGCGTTATGCCCGCGCCATGGCTTACTTCAAGACCCCCGACATGGCCAAGGCCTTGGGAGAAATCGAAGGCCTGCTGGCCGACGAACCGGACAATCCCTATTTCCTGGAGATGTACGGTCAGATCAAGGTCGAGATGGGCAAGGTTGAGGAAGGCATTGTGCCCTACCGGCGCGCCGTCGAGATCCTGCCCGATGCTCCGCTGATCCGTGTGGCGCTCGGCGCCGCCTTGCTGGGATCGGAGAATCCCAAATACACCAATGAAGCCATTCAACAACTCCAGACGGCAATCAGCCAGGATTCCGACGAACCCTTTGGCTGGTACGAATTGGCGCAGGCCTATGGACGGCTGGGTCAGAAAGGCAAAGCCGAACTCGCCACGGCCGAGCGCTATTTCCTTGTCGACGCGTTTCCTCAGGCAATGCAATTTGCCGTTCGTGCCCAAAGACTGTTGCAGCAGGGTTCAACGGATTGGCAACGTGCAACCGATATCCTGACTATCGCGCAAACCCAGCAGGCCGATAGAAGGACCCGATAACATGGACATGAAGACGACATTGAAGATGGCCGCGGGCGGGATAGTGTTTTTCTCGCTTGGCGCCTTCGTGACGGCGCTGGCGGTGGGCAGAGTCTCCATCCCGGTGAGCGGTCCTGCCAATCGGGCACAGATCGAACAGGTGGTGCACGACTATTTGATCGGACATCCCGAGATCCTGGTGGAGGTGTCGAACAAGCTTGATGTCCAGCAAGCGTCGGCCACCGACAAGCTGCGCAAGGACGCGCTGTTTGCAATCGGCACGGCGGCGCTCATCGATCCGAAAGTGGCCTATGTCGCGGGCCCCGCCGATGCCAAGGTCACGGTCGCCGAGTTCTTCGATTACCGCTGCCCGCATTGCAAAGCGTCGATGGCAGCAATGAAACACCTCCTCGACTCCGGCCAGAAGGTGCGCATTGCGTTCATCGAGCGGCCGATCCTGACACCCGATTCACTGGTAGCGGCGCAGGCCGCGGTCGCCGCACGGCGGCAGGGCGACAAATATTTGCCCTTCCATTTCGCTTTGATGGCCACTTCGGGGGAACTGCCCAAAGACCGGATTCTCGACATCGCGAAAAGCGTCGGGCTCGACACGGCTCGCCTGGAGAAGGACATGGCCGATCCCGCGGTGCTCGACTCCGTCAAACAGTCGAACGCGCTTGCCGACAAATTGCATTTCGAGGGCACACCGACTTTCGTCGTCAACGACAGGATCGTGGTCGGAGAGCTCACCGACGCAGAACTTCAGTCCCTCACCACGGGGACGCCGAAGGGGTAGTGGGTAAACTCATAGACTTGAGAGGGAGGAACTGGGATGTCCGCTTTCAACGTCGTACGTTTTCGCGTCAAACCAGGCCGGGACCAGGAATTCCTCAATGCGCATCGCAAGGCGGCCGAGGAAGGCTTTCCCGGAGCGCAACGGATCGCCCTGATCAAGACGGGCGACAATTCCTATTGCGTGGTCGGCGAATGGAAATCCTTCGATCATCTCGCCGGAGCCAGACCGCGCATGATCTCGCTGCTCGACAGTTTCCGCGATTGCCTCGAGGATCTGGGCGGCGGCCTTGGCGTCACCGATCCCGTGTCCGGCGCAACGGTGTTCCAGGTGAGTGCCGCCGCGCCCAAAGCACGCCGCAAGAAGCCGGCCAAGCGCAAAGCGACATCCAAACGCGCCAAATCGAGCGCGAAACGGAAAACTGGCGCGAAGTCCTCGGGCCGCAAACCCACCAAGAAAGCAGCCAAGAGAAAAGGCGCCACGAAACGCCGGTAAATCAGACCGGCGATCCGCGGCTTCCTAGATGAGACCGGCGAGCGGGCTCGATGGGTCGGCGTAGCGTTTCTTCGCCATGCGCCCCGCCAGATAAGCGAGCCTGCCCGCCTCCACCGCCAGACGCATCGAACGCGCCATCATCACCGGATTCCTGGCTTCGGCGATCGCCGTGTTCATCAACACTCCGTCGCAGCCAAGCTCCATGGCGATAGCCGCATCGGAGGCTGTTCCGACGCCGGCATCGACGATCACCGGCACTTTGGCTTCTTCGATGATGAGCCGGATGTTGATGGGATTCTGGATTCCCAGCCCCGATCCGATCGGCGCCGCGAGCGGCATGATCGCGGCCGCACCCATTTCCTCCAGGCGCTTGGCCAGCAGCGGATCGTCCGTGCAATAGACCATCACCTGGAAGCCTTCGCGGATCAGCACCTCTGTTGCGCGCAAGGTCTCGATCATGTCGGGGTAGAGCGTTTTGCGGTCGCCCAGCACTTCGAGCTTCACCAGCGTCCAGCCGCCCGCCTCGCGCGCCAGCCTGAGCGTGCGAAGGGCGTCCTCGGCGGTAAAGCAACCGGCGGTGTTCGGCAGATAGACATATTTCTTGGGGTCGATGAAATCGACAAGGCGCGGCGCCCCCGGCTCCATGACGTTCACCCGGCGAAGCGCGACCGTCACCATTTCGGCGCCCGAAGCTTCCAGCGCCGCCGCGTTCTCGGCATAGTCCTTGTACTTGCCTGTGCCGATGATGAGGCGGGAACGCAAGGTCCGGCCGGCGACGACGAAGGGTTTGTCGGCGGCCGGAACCACCGGCGCCGCTTCATTGCCCCCGCCGATGAAATGCACGATCTCCAGCCGGTCGCCCTCGGCAAGCCCGACCTCTTCATAGGTCGACCGCGGCACGATCTCGAGATTGCGCTCCACGGCGACCTTTCTCGGATCGAGCGCCAGATGCTTAAGCAAACCTTCCACCGTCAAAGGACTAGGAAATTCCCGTGCTTCTCCGTTAAGACTCAAGCGCAACGACATCGACGGCTCTCACTCCTGTTTCCGTTTTCATGGCGGGACCGTATAACCCCGCTTCCACAGGGCATCGTTTCGCCGTTCCATCAAGCCATTACCGCATTTTCTGGGGCACTCCGTCCATGATCCTACCGGTATATGTCCTTAACGGGCCGAACCTCAATCTTCTGGGCTCGCGCGAGCCCGAGATCTATGGCCGCGCCACCCTCAAGGACATAGAAAAGGCAACAGCAATGCGGGCCAAACAGCACGGGCTCAAAATCGTGTTTCGCCAGTCGAACCATGAAGGCGAGTTGGTGGATTGGGTTCACGAGGTGGGCAGCAAGGGTGCCGGCGTGATCATCAATGCGGGGGCCTATTCCCACACCTCGATCGCGCTTCATGACGCCCTCAAGGCGCTGGACAAGCCCATCATCGAAGTGCACCTCTCGAACCCCAAACGGCGCGAAGCCTTCCGTCATCATTCCTATGTGAGCGAGGTGGCGAAGGGCGTGATCGTTGGACTTGGCAGTACCGGCTACCTGCTGGCGGTTGAGGCCATGGCAGGGCTGGTCGGCGCCGGCAGAGGTCGGAAATGAACGAGAACAAATCCAAGCCACTTCGCGACCGCATCGCCAAAGCCATCAAAGGGGAAAGCACGCCCGGCGTCGATCCGGAAATCGTGCGCGAACTCGCAAAGTTGCTTGAAGAGACCGGCCTTTCCGAAATCGAGATCGAACGTGGAGGCGTGCGCGTGCGGGTGGCGCGCGGCACGGCCGTAGCGGCGGCTCCCGCGCCGGCGCTAAGTCCGCCCCCACAGCCTGCCCCCAGCGAGCCCGAGATCGTGCGCCCAAAGGGAACGGTGATCACCTCGCCAATGGTGGGGACGGTATATCTCTCATCCCAGCCCGGAGCGCCGCCCTTTGTCAAAATCGGCGATTCGGTGACCGACGGCACGCTGTGCATTATCGAAGCCATGAAGACGATGAACCCAGTGCCATCGCCCGTTGCCGGCAGGGTCGCGGAAATCTACGTCCATGATTCGCAGCCGGTGGAATTCGGCGAGCCTTTGATGCTGATCGAGTAAGGTTGTCGCACATCATGTCCAGTTCGGGTTGACCGCCGATGTTCGAAAAGGTGCTGATTGCGAACCGCGGCGAGATTGCGCTCCGCGTCAATCGCGCTTGCAAGGAAATGGGTATTGCGACGGTGGCGATCCATTCCACCGCCGATGCGGATTCGATGCATGTGCGGCTTGCCGATGAATCGGTATGCGTCGGGCCGCCGCCCGCCAGCCAATCCTATCTGAACATTCCCGCGATCATTTCCGCCTGCGAGATCACCGGCGCCGATGCCATCCATCCCGGCTATGGCTTCCTGTCCGAGAATGCGCATTTCGTCGATATCGTGAAGGCGCACGGCATCACCTTCATCGGGCCGGAGGCCGACCACATCAGGTTGATGGGCGACAAGATCGCGGCCAAGCAGGCGGTGAAATCGCTGGGCATCCCGACGGTCCCCGGCTCGGAGGGAGCCCTCGCGTCCGAATCCGAGGCGGCGGACTTTGCCGAGAGCATGGGCTATCCGGTGTTGATCAAGGCTGCGGCGGGGGGCGGCGGCCGCGGCATGAAGGTGGCGCGCTCGTCATCCGAACTGCCGCTCGCTTTCTCGACGGCGCGCGCCGAAGCCAAGGCGGCATTCGGCGATGATGCCGTCTACATCGAAAAATATCTGGAGCGGCCACGTCACATCGAAATCCAGGTGATCGCGGATTCCCACGGTAAGGTGCTGCATCTGGGAGAGCGCGATTGTTCGCTACAGCGCCGTCACCAGAAAGTCTGGGAGGAAGCCCCCTCGCCCGCCCTCAATGTCGAGGTCCGCAACCAAATCGGAAAGGTCGTCACGCAAGCGCTGACCAAGCTGGGCTATCTGGGTGTGGGAACCGTCGAGTTTCTTTACGAGCATGGGAAGTTCTTCTTCATCGAGATGAACACCAGGCTGCAAGTCGAGCATCCGGTTACAGAATTGGTCACGGGCATGGACCTCGTGCGCGAGCAGATCCGCATTGCCGACGGAAGCCATTTGGAGCTCGACCAGAGCGATGTGGTGATTGCCGGCCATGCCATCGAATGCCGCATCAATGCCGAGAACGCTTTCACCTTCCAACCCTCGCCGGGGAAGATCACCGATTTCCACGCGCCGGGCGGTTTGGGCGTCCGCATGGATTCGGCGGCCTATGCCGGCTACCGTATCCCGCCCTATTACGACAGCCTCGTCGGCAAGCTGATCGTGCACGGCAAGAGCCGCAATGAATGTCTGATGCGGCTCCGGCGCGCACTGGACGAATTGGTGATCGGCGGCATCGAAACCACCATTCCTCTCTTCCAGGAGCTGATCAAGCAACCCGATATCTTGGACGGCGAGTACAATATTCACTGGCTGGAGCATTATCTTGCCCGCCGCTCCCCCGGCGCCGCAACCTAACCCGGATCGCCTGTGCGAAGGGCAAAGCCTTCCTTTATAATCGGCGCCAAAGGAGTGTGATCCATGTTCAAGGGGCTGCAACGCTGGTCGCCGCAACTGCTGAGCTTGATGCGCCTCGCGGTCGGGATCACCTTTGTCGAGCACGGCACCCAGAAATTGCTCGGCTTTCCGCTCCCGGCGCCCGGCGCGCTGGGGATCTTTCTCCTGCTCTTTACCGGGATTCTCGAAACGGTCGCCGGTACTCTGCTGACGGTTGGACTGATGACGCGTATGGCCGCCTTTCTGCTCTCCGGTGAGTTGGCGGTCGGCTATTGGTGGATGCATGCGCCACGCAGCCCCTATCCGATGGCCAATGGCGGAGAAGCGATGGTGCTCTATTGCTTCGTGTTCCTTTACATCGCGGCGGCCGGGCCGGGACCCTGGAGTCTGGACGCGCTGCAGAAGCGGGTACGATCTTTCGCGTGACAACGATCAATCCCGAAGAGCTCTTGCTCGCCTATCGGCTCGGCATATTTCCGATGGCGGAAAGCCGCACCGCCGAAGAGGTGCTTTGGGTGCGGCCGCACGAACGCGGGATTCTTCCGCTGGAGACATTCCATGTGCCACGCCGCCTTGCTCGCGCCGTTCGCACCGACCGTTATCATGTCACGGTGGACGGCGCCTTCGATCAGGTCATACGCGGTTGTGCCGAATCCCAGCCTGACCGGCGCGAGACCTGGATCAACGATCCCATCATCCGCGTATTCGAAACCCTCCACCGGCGGGGGTATGCCCACAGCGTCGAAACCTGGCATAGGGGACAGCTGGTGGGCGGACTTTACGGCCTATCGCTGGGCGCCGCGTTTTTTGCCGAGAGCAAGTTCTCGCGCATGACGGATGCGAGCAAGGTTGCGCTGGTACATTTGGCGGCGCGGCTGAAAGCGGGCGGCTATTCCTTGCTCGATGCGCAGTTCCCCAATCCGCATCTCGAACAATTCGGCGCGGTAACGGTCACCGAAGAGCGCTTTCAATCTTTGCTGTCGCAGGCGCTCGTCCGCACGGGCGATTTCTATTGCTTGGGACCGTCGGCGGCCGCGCTCGATTCGGGAGCTGCGGATTTCGCCGACGCAGATTCGGGGGCGGATGGTGGTTTGACGGCACGGGCGGGCGGAGCTGCAGCCGCTACCGGTGCGGGCTCATCGGTCTTACAGGTGATCACCCAGACATCGTAAACGGAATGCTCGAGCGCGTTGAGCGCCGGGGTGGACGCGAACATCCAGCCCGAGAAGAGCCGCTTTGCCGCCTCGCCCCGTTTGGCTTCGTCGATTTGCAGGAAGGCCGTGGTTTCCGGCGGTTCCTCAGGCGGCACCGTGTAGCAATATCGCGCCGTCATGATGAGCGTGCCAAATTTCACCGGCACGCCGGCGGGCGCGTTGATATCGATGGCCCGTCCGGTGACCTTATCCAACCCGCGCAGCACGACCATGCGTCGTAAGCCCCGAGCATCGGGCATCGCATCGGCGATGGTCAGCGCGCGCGCGGTAAGGGGAACATTATTTGCCGGCGCTTGCGCGAAGCCTTGGCCCGGCGACAATGCCGCGCCCGCCAACGCACCCATCACGAACCGCATCTTCATTTATTGCCGCCCTCGCCGCCCGTGCTGAACACGGCCTTGCCGAGGAGGCCGATAAGATCGACCGAGCCCTGCGTGTTTTCGATTTCTCCGCCCGGCTTGATGGCCTGCATCGAAGAGCCCGGCTCGATGGATAGATATTGATTGCCCAACAAGCCTTCGGACGTGATGCGGACCGAGGAATCGTCCGGCAGCTTCACATAATTCTCCAACGCCAGGGTCACAACGGCGTTGTAGCTCTTGGGATCCAGCGCCAGTTTTTGAACCGTGCCGACCTTGATGCCGGAAAGCCGCACATCGGTGCCGATATTCACGCCGTCGGCCCGGTTGAATTTGGCGACAACGTCATAGCCCGACACCATGCCCGAGCCGGTGCTGGAATAGGCGAAGAAGAGGAACAGCGCGGCGACCGCGATCACCGCGGCGCCAATGAGAGTTTCGACGATCGAGTTCTGGGTCATCGGTTTCACTTCGATATTTGGCCCCATCCTCTCGCTCATCAAGATGAGGCGGGTGGAATTCAACTTGGCCGCCAGGCCTCGTAATCGCCTGTGGCCGGCGGACGCTTGCCGTCCTTCCAGAGGCTTCCTTCGGGATGATAGGCACCCCGCGTCCCGGTCAGGTTTGGAATGTGCTCCGCTTCCCAGGATTTGGGCACCATGGGTTCCTCTGTCGGGGGATTCTCGAAGGTATGGTGCAACCAGCCATGCCAATCGGGCGGGACACGAGAGGCTTCCACTGTGCCCGAATAGATCACCCAGCGCCGCACCCTATCCTTGGTCTGGTAATAGCGATTGCCGAACGCATCTGCGCCGACGAGAGTGCCGGAAAACATTGTGGTGAGCAGGGTGCCGGGCGTGGCGTTTTCCCACCACACGAAGAGCTGGCGAAACAAACCCATAGGAACCCTTTCGAATCGGCGCCGGACTATAGGCGAAGGTAAGAGCAGACTCCTAGGCAGAAGGCGTGTCTATTTCGTGGCGGCGGCACGGGCCGCCATTGCGCCAGGAGCCTTTGGCCTCACGAGCTTGATGACATAACGCCCATCCTTCACGACAAAGGGGCGTGCATCTGCCATGGCCCAGACAATCCGTTCATACAGCTTGGAGGCGTGCAGCGGCCGGATCATGAAATGGTTCGCGCCCGCTTCGAAGGCGGCCCCGATGACGTCCGATCTGACTGGGTCGCTGACGATGAGGACCGGCATGACGGCGCGGGGATAATTTCCGACCGCACGAATATCGCGGACGAACTGGATTCCATCGGTGGGGGTCAAACGATACTCAGCGATGACAAGATGGCAGGGCGTGCCGAGCGCGGCCCTGATCGCCTCTTTCGCCGATTCGACGACCTGGACACGAGCGGCGCCAAGATTCAGCACCAGCTTTCGAAGCGCATCACCCCGCTGCGATTCGTCGTCAACACAGAGAATCTCAAGCTTGTGTAGGGCATCGCCCGGCACAAATACGTCATCTTGGGCCATAGAGGAGCATCGCCCGGGCTTGGTTACAGATGCGTTGACCAACATGGTCAGTGAACATCAACACAAGCGCACCCCCCTCGAAAATTTTTCTCCACCGTTTCTTCCACAGAAACTCAACAGTTAGAGCTAAGGGCCTGAAACATACCCAATTTTTTATCCAGAACAAGATATAGGGGGTGTGCACATCAGCACCCACAATATGCTTGCAATGGGCAGAGACGCGTCATACCTTTGTCATCCTTCGCGGCGGTTCGCAGCGGGGGCTCAGACGAAAGAGGCGAAGCCGCTCGCCGGAAGACGTGGACAAACCCACGCTTCCGCACAGGTCTTCTTTTGTTCGTCGGAGGGGGGAACGCGAACTCGGGCTTAAGGGGGAAGACATGCGTATCAGGCGTTTTTTCACGACCGAAGGCAAATCGCCCTATGAGGGCATTCCTTTCCGCGCCGCGACCAGTGAGATCCGCAATCCGGACGGGTCGGTGGTGTTTCGCCAAGAAGCCATCGAGGTCCCCGAAGCGTGGAGCCAGGTTGCGTGCGATGTGATGGCGCAGAAATATTTCCGCCGCGCCGGCGTCGCCGCGCGGTTGAAATGCGTCGAGGAAAACACCGTTCCTTCGTTCCTGTGGCGTCATGTGCCGGACGAGGTTGCTCTGGCCGCCCTCCCCGAGGACGAGAAGAGATTCGGCTACGAAGAGAGCGTCAAACAGGTGTTCCATCGCCTGGCCGGCACCTGGACCTATTGGGGCTGGAAGGGCGGCTATTTCGACGCCGAGGAGGATGCGCACGCCTTCTACGACGAGATGTGCCACATGCTGGCCGCACAGAAGGCCGCGCCCAACTCGCCGCAATGGTTCAACACCGGGCTCTATTGGGCCTATGGCATCGACGGCCCGAGCCAGGGTCATTACTACGTGGACTTCAAGACCGGCGAGCTGATCCGCTCGGCCTCGGCCTATGAGCATCCGCAGCCTCACGCCTGCTTCATCCAAAGCGTCTCCGACGATCTGGTGAATGAAGGCGGCATCATGGATCTGTGGACGCGCGAGGCGCGTCTGTTCAAATACGGCTCCGGCACGGGGACGAATTTTTCCAGCCTGCGCGGCGAGAACGAGCCGCTCTCGGGTGGCGGGAAATCTTCCGGGCTGATGAGTTTCTTGAAGATCGGCGACCGGGCCGCGGGGGCGATCAAATCGGGCGGCACGACTCGCAGGGCCGCCAAGATGGTGATCGTCGACGTCGATCACCCCGATATCGAGGATTTCATCAATTGGAAGGTGATCGAGGAACAAAAGGTCGCCGCGCTCGTGGTGGGCTCCAAGCTTTCCGAGAAACATCTGAACGCGATCATCAAGGCTTGCCGCAATTGCGAGGGCTCGGGCGATGATTGCTTCGATCCTTCGCTCAACCCGGCGCTGAAACGCGAGATCAAAGCGGCGCGCAAGGCCTACATTCCCGACAATTACATCGAGCGCGTCATTGCCTTCGCCAAGCAGGGACACGACCGCATCGATTTTCGCACCTACGACACCGATTGGGATTCCGAAGCCTATATGTCCGTGGCCGGCCAGAACTCCAACAACACGGTGCGGGTGACGGACGATTTCCTGCGCGCGGTCGGAGAGGACGCCGATTGGGAGCTGACGCGCCGCAAAGACAAGAAGCTGCACAAGCGGATGAAGGCGCGCGAGCTATGGGAAAAGATCTCCTATGCGGCTTGGGCCTGCGCCGATCCGGGCATCCAGTTCCACACCACGATCAATGATTGGCACACCTGTCCGAAAGGCGGCGACATACGCGCCTCCAATCCGTGCTCCGAATACATGTTCCTCGACGATACGGCCTGCAACCTCGCTTCGCTGAATCTCATGGCGTTCCGCAAAGATGCGGCCGAAGGCGGCAAGGCGTTCGACGTCCCCGCTTTCGAGCATGCCGTGCGGCTATGGACCATCGTGCTCGAGATTTCGGTGATGATGGCGCAATTCCCGTCCAAGGAGATCGCCCTGCTCTCCTTCGATTACCGCACCCTGGGCCTGGGCTACGCCAATATCGGCGGGCTCTTGATGGCGGCCGGCATTCCTTATGATTCCCGCGAGGGCCGCGCGATCGCAGGCGCCATCACCGCCGTGCTCACCGGCATCTCCTACGCCACCTCCGCCGAGATGGCCGGGGAACTGGGCGCCTTCCCGCGCTATTCGGCGAACAGCGATGCCATGCTCCGCGTGATCCGCAATCATAGGCGCGCCGCCTATGGAGAAGCGTCGGAGTATGAAGGCCTGGCAACGCCGCCCGTGCCACTCGATCACGCAGCGATCCTCGATCAAGATCTATCCGAGGCGGCGAAAGCGGCCTGGGACCAGGCGCTCGAGCTCGGCGAACGTCACGGCTATCGCAACGCCCAGGCGAGCGTCATCGCCCCCACCGGCACGATCGGCCTGTTGATGGATTGCGATACCACAGGCGTTGAACCCGATTTCGCGCTTGTAAAATTCAAGAAGCTCGCCGGCGGCGGCTATTTCAAGATCATCAATCGCTGCGTGCCCGAAGCGTTGAAGACGCTTGGTTATGGTGCAACCGAGATCGAAGAGATCGTGCGCTATGCGGTTGGCCGCGGCACCCTTGAAGGCTCCAACGCTCTTTCGCATGGCGCCCTTCGCGCCAAGGGGTTCGGTGATGAGCAAATCGCCGCGGTGGAAAACGCCCTGGAGCAAGCCTTCGATATCCGTTTCGTATTCAACAAATGGACTCTCGGCGAAGCGTTCTGCGTGAATGCTCTGGGCATGCCCGCCACCCAGCTGGATGCTCCCGATTTCGACATGTTGAAGGCGCTCGGCTTTGCGAAGGGCGAGGTCGAAGCCGCCAATCTTCATGTTTGCGGCGCCATGACGCTGGAAGGCGCGCCCTATCTCAAACCCGAGCATCTTCCGGTCTTCGATTGCGCCAATCCCTGCGGCCGCATCGGCAAGCGTTCGCTTTCCGTGGAAAGCCACATCCGCATGCTTGCCGCCTGCCAGCCCTTCATCTCGGGTGCGATCTCCAAGACCATCAACATGCCCAATGGGGCGACGGTGAAGGATTGCGGCGAATCCTATCTGCTGTCGTGGAGACTCGGGCTGAAGGCGAATGCGCTTTATCGCGACGGCTCGAAGCTGTCGCAGCCTTTGGCCTCCCAGGTCCTGCAATTGGCCGACGACGACGACGATGTCGATGATTTGATCGCTCAACCGCAGGCGGCGCGCGCAACCATCGTCACCGAACGCATCGTCGAGCGGATCGTGGAGCGCGAGCGGGTGCGCGCGCGCGAGCGTGAGAAACTGCCACACCGCCGTAAGAGCTACATACAGAAGGCGATTGTCGGCGGCCACAAAGTATACCTGCACACCGGCGAATATGAGGACGGACGCTTAGGAGAGATCTTCGTCGACATGCACAAGGAGGGCGCCGCCTTCCGCTCGCTGATGAACAATTTCGCCATCGCGATCTCCATCGGCCTGCAATATGGCGTGCCGTTGGAAGAATTTGTCGATGCGTTCACCTTCACCCGCTTCGAACCGGCGGGGCTCGTCATCGGCAATGATTCGATCAAGAACGCGACCAGTGTGCTCGACTACATCTTCCGTGAGCTGGCTGTGTCGTATCTGGGCCGCCACGATCTCGCCCATGTGATACCGAGCCATGATGATGATCTCGGCGGCGGCATCGCCGAAAGCGATCGCACAAAACGGCGGGAAACCCCTGAGTTTGCGCAAATCTCGAAGGTGACCTCCAACGGTTTCGTGCGGGGCCAGCTCAATCAATTCGTGGTCGTGCGCGGCAACGCCGTGCAAAAGATCGATGCCCATGCCGAACATGCCCAGGCCCATGAGCACGAGCACGCCCTTGCTCATGATATCGATATCAGCGCCAATTTCGCCGAAGTTGCGGCGCTGGTGCAGCAAGCCGCAGGCAATCCGGTGAGCACCGCGATGGCGGCACTCGAAGCGCGCTTCTCGGCGGATGCCTTGTCCGCTGCGGCCAAAGCGGGGGCCAAACGCGATGCCCAGGCAAAGCGCGCCGCCGAAGCCAGGCTCAAGGGTTATGAGGGCGACGCCTGTGGTTCGTGCGGCAATTTCACGCTGCTCAGGAACGGGACCTGTTTGAAGTGCGATACCTGCGGCGGAACCAGCGGATGTAGCTGAGGAGGAGATGCTATGACCAAACCGCAAACCCGGCTTCGGGTGTCTTCCCCGCCCGGCGGCAAACAGCAAATCCGTTTTCACCTTGTGCGCGAAGGCGAACCCGTCCCCGAAATCGCTCCGCCGCACATTGTCAAGCCACGGCGCCGCAAACATGCCGCGCCGGCGCAGATGTCAATGGAAGCCGGGCCGCATTGCACGCTCTGCGACGTGACGATCACGCGGTTTGACGCCGGCCTTTATGACGTCACGGGCCATTGCGGCCCCTGTCACGAGGCGCTGGAAGAATAACAGAAACAAAGCTCTGCTGATAATTGCCCCAGTTCATGCGCCTGCTGGTGTCGCAAATGTCATCAGCGCGTCGTATTTGGGGCCATTTCCCGTGCCATTCTTGGAGAATTCCCTAAGGGTCGGCATCTTGCACAAATTTGCGGCACCCTGGATTTCCCGTGAACCTTTTCCTGCGGCATTGGTTATCCAAAATCGGCGGTTGGCGGGCAAAACGGCATCCTCCTTGCTGTATGAAGGA
>JAXDMY010000007.1:0-29682 GCA_034665805.1 Alphaproteobacteria bacterium | reverse complement strand
GATCTTCCTGTGCCGCGTGGACGAGCTTGCCGATCCGGGAACCCGCAACGTCGTATTGGGCGAGGGCGAAGGTGAACTCGATATCATCATTGTACAGACGAAAGGGGCGCGGCACGCCTTTGTGAATTCCTGCCCTCACCAATTCATCCCGCTGGAGACCTTCCCAAACCATTTCCTCACCGAGGACAAGAAGTTTTTCGTGTGCTCCGGACACGGCGCCCGTTTCGAGCTGGCGACGGGGGCTTGCGTCAGCGGACCTTGTCTCGGCAAAGCGTTGGACCGGCTTCACATTGAGGAAACCGATGGCGGCATTTATCTGAGCGAAGACTTGCCGCCGGCGGACATCGCCCGCAGCAAACGCGCCGCCCGCCGCTGGTGACTCGAGGATTATTGCCCTGGGATGCCGACGCCGTAGCTCGCGACCAGCGAGCCCGCGACCAGCCGCCAGCCGTCGACCAGCACGAAGAAAATCAGCTTAAAGGGAAGCGAGATCACAATTGGAGGCAGCATCATCATGCCCATCGACATCAGTATCGAAGCGACCGCCATGTCGATGACCAGGAACGGCACGAAGATCAAGAATCCGATCTCGAAGGCGCGCTTCAACTCCGACAGCATGAAAGCTGGTACGATCGCCTGAAGCGGCGCAGCGTCCACGGTTGCCGGGCGCGGCGCAGCGCCCATATCCAAGAACAGAGCAAGGTCTTGGTTGCGCGTGTGGCCGGCCATGAATTTCTTGATCGGATTCGAGGCGCGGGTGAAGGCTTCGTCCGTGGTGATCTGCTGCGCGATCAGCGGCTGCATCGCGTTCTGATAGATATCGTTGAAAGTCGGCGCCATCACGAAGAAGGTCAGGAACAGCGCCAGGCTGACGATCACGCTGTTGGGTGGACTTTGCTGAATGCCAATCGCCGTGCGTAAGAGAGACAGCACCACGACGATACGCGTGAAACACGTCATCATGATAAGGATGGAGGGCGCAAGCGATAGGATCGTGACAAGGCCGACGATCTGCATCAACCGCTCGGTCATCACGCCACCGCCCGTCAAATCGAGCGTCAGCCCCGGCGTCGCGCCTGCAGCCGCGCCGGCTGCTCTGGCCGCTGTTCCGGCGGCTTGCGCCGCCCAGGCGGAAGAAGACGGCATCAGCAGCGCCGCACCGATAACAGCGGCGCTGAGAATCCAAACTGCATTGCGGCGCTTGATCATGATTGAGGACCTACGAGTTTTACCGGCGCACTCGCGATGACGCTCGCGCCTTGCGGCGCGGTGACCAGCACATGTTCCATTCCGTCGCAGCGCACGATGAAAAGCCGGTGATTTTTACCGAGCATCAGCGTTTCCACGACCGAGAGTCTTCGCCCCGCACCGCCCGTGATCCCTGGCAGACCGAAGCGCCGAATCACAAGCCCCGCGCCCCCGACCAGCGCCAGCACGAGAGCGAGCGCGCCGAAATAGCGAAGGGCATCGGTCATATCCATGAAAATTAGGCCTTTCGCCCGGCGCGGGGATCGAGGACCCGGCAAAATTCGCCGAGGCGTTATGCTTCATGCGAGGGCCATCCTCGATTGTCATGCTTAATCGCGGGTAAACGCACTGGGCAAAATTTTCTCGGTGTTTCGCTCGCGAATTAAGCGCGGATTAAGCATACGCGCCGATGCTGCCCCCAAGGTCTCTTTCTCGTCGACGGAGCGCTTCATGGATTTGAACGGCATACCACTTTTCTCGCTGATCAACGGGCGCATGTCGTGGCTTTCCGCGCGCCAATCGGTGCTGGCGGAAAACGTCGCCAATGGCGACACGCCCAATTTCGTCGCGCGCGATCTCAAGCCGGTCGATTTCCAATCCATGCTTGCCGGCCAGGGCATGGGCAGCACGCACCTGACCACGACCAATACGCGCCATTTCGAAATTCGCCCGAGCGGCGCCGCCCCCTTCGAAGAGGAGGATGCGTTTGGCGAAGGTGGCGTGCCCACGGGAAATGTCGTGTCGGTCGAGCAGGAGATGATCAAGCTCTCCGATACCCAAATCCAATATCAGACCGTGACCAATCTCTATTCGAAAGCCGTCAACATGTTCCGCACCGCGTTGGGCAGCCGCGGGGGCTGAGGGGTAGACCATGGACTTTACCACATCGCTTTACATTGCTGCGGCCGGCATGCGCGCCCAATCGGGACGCATGCGCATCATCGCGGAAAATCTCGCCAATGCGGATTCCGTCTCCGCAACCGGCGCCGATCCGTACCGGCGCCGCATCTCCACCATCACTTCGGAATTCGACCGCGAGCTCAATGCGACAGTGGTCAAGCTGGGCGATCCCGTCAACGACGCGGCGGATTTTCGCATGCAATACGATCCGGGGAATCCCGCCGCCGACAAGCAGGGCTATGTGCATCTGCCCAATGTGAACGCGCTGGTGGAGATGATGGACATGCGCGATGCGCAGCGCGCTTACGAAGCCAATCTGCAGGTGATGGACGGCGCGCGCAATATGTTGACGCGCACGATCGATCTCCTGCGCCGCTGAAGGATTAGGTCATGGCCGTGAGCTTTGTTGCAGCCAACGCCGCTTACCAGAGCGCCGCACGCGTCGGCGGGGCTTCGCAGGCTGCCGCGCTGGGGTCTGTGCAAACAACGGGCGGAACTTTTTCCGATGCACTCGCCTCGGCTGTAAAGAGTGCGACAGAGACTCTGCACGCAGGCGAAGCGGCGTCGGCGCAAGGCGCGACCGGAAAGGGCGACCTCGTGCAAGTGGTCAATGCCGTCACGGCCGCCGAGCTGACCTTACAGACCGTCGTCGCGATCCGCGATCGCGTGATCGGCGCCTATCAAGACATCATGAAGATGCCGATTTGATTCGGCAAACGAGGCACACAGCATGACCGGAGCCGAAACCTTGGATTTCGCGCGGGAATCGATCTACCTGCTGCTCGAGCTCTCGGCCCCCGCCATGCTCACCGCGCTCGTGGTCGGCGTGGTGATCGGGCTGTTGCAGGCCCTCACCCAGATCCAGGAAATGACGCTCGTCTTCGTGCCGAAAATTCTGGCGATCTTCCTGGTTCTCCTGATTGCGCTGCCTTTCGCCGGCGAGGCGATGGCCACCTATATGGAGGGTGTCGCCGCGCGCATCGCTCAGCCATGACGATGATGCCATGACGGTGATCCTGCCCCAATTGCAGGGCGTGGTGCTGGTCTACCTTCTGACGTTTGCACGGGCCGGCGCGATGATCATGCTCATGCCGGTGATCGGCGATGCCGGAGTGCCGGCGCGCGTAAGGCTTGCCTTTGCGCTCGCGGTCTCCGCGGCGCTGATCTCGTTCACCGCGCGTTTTTATCCCACGCAAACGCCGCAGCCGATCGAATTGGCAATGCTGGTTGCGCGGGAGGTCACCTCCGGGGTCGTTATCGGCACCATGGCGCGTCTGATCATGACCGCGCTCGAAACCGCAGGGTTCCTGATCGCGGCGCAAACTGGTCTTTCCTTTGCCCAGGCCTTCGACCCCAGTCAGGGCACGCAAGGCGCCATGGTCTCGACCTTCTTGTCCCTGATCGGCGCGCTGCTGGTGTTCGAGAGTGGCCTTCATCACCTCGCAATCGGCGCCATTGCGGGCAGCTACACGCTGATGCCACCCAATCAGGCCTTCCCCACTGCCGACGTCGCGGAATTGACGCTCAACTTGGTTGCCGGCGCCTTTGCGCTGGGACTGCAGCTGGCCGCGCCCTTTCTCGTATTCGGTCTCTTGATTTACGCGATGCTCGGCGTCCTCTCACGGCTGATGCCGCAATTGCAGATCTTCTTCCTCGCCATGCCGATAAACATCCTCGCCGGCTTCGTTCTTCTGATGCTGTTCATCGGCGTCATGATGAGTTCCTTCCTTGACTTCTTCGCCGCCCAAATGCGCCTTTTCGGAGGGTAATCGCCGGTGGCCGAAGAACGCGACGACTCACAACGCACCGAAGACCCGACACAAAGGCGCTTGGACGAGGCGTTCAAGAAGGGCGACGTCGTCAAGAGCCAGGAGCTGTCGATTTTCATCATGACGGCGGGAGGAGCGCTGGCGCTGGCGATGTTTGCCCAGAGCGCCGCGCGCGAATTCACCGCCCGCTTCACGGTCTTTCTCAACAGCCCGGCGCAGATGTCGCTCGAGGACGGCGGCGCCAAATTTCTCCTCTACAAATCCGTTTTCGGGCTTTTCGCCATCCTCTGGCCTGCGATGGGCCTGATGGTCCTTGCCGCTTTGGGCGGACATTTGATTCAGCACCGGCCGTTCTTTTCCGCCTCGAAACTGAAACCGGACTTTTCGAAACTGTCGCCGATGGCCGGCTTCAAACGGCTTTTCGGCCTGGACGGTTTCGTCAATCTCGCCAAGGGCGTGGCCAAAATCTTCCTGGTCGGCACGGCGGGCATCATGGCGGTGTGGCCCGAACGGGACCGGCTCGGCTCGGCCCTGGACATGAGCGTCGGCGGCGTGGCCTCGCTGGCCCTGGCGCTGATCGGCAAGGTCCTGATCGCCTCCCTCATTGCGCTCGCGGCGATCGCAGCGCTCGATTATTTCTATCAACGCCAGCGCTTTTTCGCGCGCCACCGCATGACCCGCCAGGAATTGAAGGACGAGGTCAAGCAGAGCGAAGGCGACCCGCAGATCAAATCCCGCATCCGCCAGATTCGCTTCGAACGCGCCAGGAAGCGAATGATTGCCGCCGTACCCGACGCAAATGTGGTTATTGTCAACCCGACACACTATGCCGTCGCTTTGAAGTACGAATCAGGCAAAATGCGCGCGCCGGTCTGTGTCGCCAAGGGTGCCGATCATCTGGCGCTCACCATTCGTAAGGTGGCTGAAAAGCATGCGATTCCCATCGTCGAAAATCCGCCTTTGGCTCGCGCGCTCTACGCGGCCGTGGAGGTCGACGACGAAATTCCGCCGGACCATTACAAGGCGGTGGCCCAGATCATCGGCTATGTCATGCGGCTGGCCAGCAAGAACAGCTACTGGCGCAACTGATTTTGGGGCGCGCGCATGAGCGCATTCGCCCAGATCCTCGCAACCAGTTTTTCGCCACGCGTGCCGGGAGGCCTGGCGCGCTTGGCCGCCCTTTTTTGCTTTCTGCTCGCGCTGATCGGCGCCGCTGTGGTGCTGCTGCAACCGCAGGGGGCGCATTGGGCCGGTGTTGCCCTGCTGGGCGCGATAGGCGCCGCGGCCCTGGCCCTGCTTATCGGTGTCTGGCCGCGCCAGCCGCTGGGAATGGAGGACGCCCGCCGCATCGCCGAAGCCGCCGCTTTCTCCAACGTCGCTTGGGCCGTGACCGCGAAGGACGGTTCCGTCATCGATTGCAACATTGCCTATCGCTTCCTGGCAGGGGCTGGCGAGGGTGAGCCTCCGGCGCCGCCGCAACTCGCTTTTCCGGGGGAGGGGCCGGCGGCAGCACTGTATCGGCTGGCGCGCGCCGCGATCGAGGGGCGCGCCCGCGAAGAGAATTTCGAGACCGAATCGGGACAAAAGCTCAGCGCTGCCGTGCGAGCGCTCAGGCGCGGCGAGGCCGCGTGGTGGTTCAGTCCTCGCCTTCCGGAAGCTGCCCCCGCCAAAGGGACAACCGAGAAACGTAACCCCTCCGCCCTTATCCGGTTCTCGGATTTTTTCCGTAACGCGCCGATGGGTGTCGCTGTCACAGCCTCCGACGGTCATATCGTCGAGGCGAATAGCGTCTTTGCGGAATTCTTCGCGCTCGGGGCCTATGGAGCGAATGCACGGTTGGATTCGCTGGTGGCCGAGAACGAGCGCGTCGCGACCCTGGACCTCGTCGAGCAGGCCGCGCGCGGCGAGGTGAGCCACGCGCCCGTGGAGATCCATTGTGCCGCAGCGAATGCCGCCAGCCGCACCGCCCAGCTCTTTGCCAGCCCCTTCATGCCGGGGCCCGAGGGCGAATCGCGGGCTATCCTTTACATGGTCGACACCTCGGAACAAAAGGCGCTGCAATCCCAATTCAACCAGGCGCAAAAGATGCAGGCGATCGGCCAGCTGGCCGGTGGCGTCGCCCATGACTTCAACAACCTTTTGCAGGCGATCATGGGCAATTGCGATCTGCTTCTGATGCGCCATCCGGCCGGCGATCCCTCCTTCGCCGAAATCAACGAGGTGCGGCAGAATTCGGTGCGCGCCGCGGGGTTGGTGCGTCAGCTTCTCGCCTTTTCGCGCCAGCAGACGCTGCAGCCCAGGGTGCTGGCTTTATCGGAGATGCTGACGGAGCTCTCCCTTTTGCTGCGCCGGCTTGTGGGCGAACGCATCCTGCTCAAGGTCGAACATGCGCCCAACCTCTGGTCCGTGCGGGCCGATGAGGGCCAGATCTCCAACGCCATCATGAATCTGGTGGTCAATTCGCGCGACGCCATGCCTCCCGAAGGCGGCACGGTGACGATCCGCACCTCGAATCTGACCCTTTCCACCCCGCGGCCCATCGGGCATGGCCAGATGCCGGCCGGAGATTATGTTCTGATCGAAGTGGCCGATACGGGCATGGGGATTCCGATCGAGAACCAAGTCAAGATCTTCGAACCTTTCTTCACCACCAAGCCGGTGGGCCAGGGAACGGGCCTAGGCCTTTCCACGGTTTACGGCGTCGTCAAGCAGTCGGACGGGTTCATCACGGTCGCTAGCCAGCCGGGAAAAGGCGCCACCTTCTCCATCTATCTGCCGCGCCATGTCGCCGCCGAAGCCGCCGAACCCGCCGCCGCCGATGCCGACAGCTTCCAGGCGCTGCGCGACGTCACCGGCCAGGACACGATTCTGCTCGTGGAAGACGAGGATGCGGTGCGCAGCTTCGCGGCGCGGGCATTGCGCATGAGGGGCTACACGGTTCTCGAAGCCTCGGGCGGCGAGCCAGGCCTGGAGATCGTCCGCCATCATCCCGGTGCCATCGATCTTCTCGTCACCGACGTGGTGATGCCCAATATGGACGGGCCCACCTTGGTGCGCGCGGCAAGGCGGCTGCGCCCTGAGATGCGCATCATCTATATGTCCGGCTATGCCGAGGACGCCTTTCGCCGCAATGAGGAAAAGGTGGAGGAACTGCACTTCCTGCCCAAGCCTTTTGGGCTGAAACAGCTCGTCGCCAAGGTGAAGGATGTGCTTTCGGGCGCGCCACCAGCGGCGCCTGCCGAATCCCTGCACGAGACCGGCACGTAAGAATCGCTCGCCGAAGCCCTGCGGCCTTAGTGGGAACGCTTTGAATTCTCCTGGCCGGTCCCTGTCCGTTGGGCAGCCAAGTCGAAGCTCTTATGGGTGGTCTCATCAAGGGAAGAATCCTCCGGGATCATCCGGAGCCAGGATTCCGCAAGCTTGAGCCATGAGGCTCTGATGCTCTGGCTGGAGGTGGTGTGGGACATGCTCTCGCACACCATGGCATTGCGGCAATATTCTTCGTATTTGCTACTCATGACACCCAGCCCGAACTTGCAGATCATCTACAAGCAAGTTTACGCGGGACCTGCGAAAACGATCCCTCGGGGAAATGAGATTTCCTCACGGAAGTGCCTCGGAACAATACTGGAACACAGCACGAATTCTCTATTGTAAATCAGTTGGTTAGTGGGGGACTTGCCAATAAGAACAAAACATGTACATTCGACATCATGACGGGCCTTACGGGTGAAGATTCGGGGCCTGGGCATTTTGGAAACGCTATGAAATAAGGGAGCGGGCTCATGTCACAGGCGGTTCTTCGGGTGGTGGAAAGAGAAGACAGCGATAAGAAGCGTGCGCTCGAGGCCGCGCTTTCCCAGATCGATCGCGCCTTCGGTAAGGGCTCGGTCATGAAGCTAGGCCAACGCGAAAGGGCGGTCGATGCCGATGCGGTCTCCACGGGTTCGCTCGGGCTCGATATTGCGCTTGGCATCGGTGGTCTCCCCCGCGGACGGGTGATCGAAGTCTATGGCCCGGAATCCTCCGGCAAGACGACCCTGGCGCTGCACGTGGTGGCGGAGATCCAGAAGAAAGGCGGCGTCGCCGCCTATGTGGATGCGGAACATGCGCTCGATCCCGGCTATGCCAAGAAATTGGGCGTGGACATCGATGAGCTCCTGATCTCGCAGCCCGACACGGGTGAACAGGCCCTGGAAATCACGGACACGCTGGTGCGCTCCGGCGGTGTCGACATCGTCGTGGTGGATTCGGTCGCCGCTCTTACGCCCAGAGCCGAGCTCGAAGGCGAAATGGGCGACCAATTGCCGGGGCTGCAGGCCCGGCTGATGAGCCAGGCCTTGCGCAAGCTCACCGGCTCGATTTCCAAATCAAACACCATCGTTCTTTTCATCAATCAGATCCGCATGAAGATCGGTGTCATGTTCGGCAATCCCGAGACCACGACGGGTGGCAACGCGCTGAAATTCTATGCCAGCGTGCGTCTCGACATCCGTCGTATCGGCGCCATCAAGGACCGCGACGAGGTGGTCGGTAACCAGACCCGCGTGAAAGTGGTCAAGAACAAGGTCGCGCCCCCGTTCCGCCAGGTCGAGTTCGACATCATGTATGGCCACGGCATTTCCAAGACGGGCGAGCTTCTGGACCTCGGCGCCAAAGCCGGCATCGTCGAGAAATCTGGCTCCTGGTTTTCCTATGACGGCCAGCGCCTCGGCCAGGGCCGCGAAAGCGCAAAGCAATATCTGGAAACGAATAAGGACGTGGCGGCGGCGATCGAGGCCGCGATCCGTGCGAGTGCCGGCCTGTTGTCGGCTGGGCTCACGGTAGCAGGTGACGAAGCGGCGAGCACCGAAGACTGAACCGTTCCCATCGGCATGGGAACGGCTCCCCAGAAGGCGCTCCGCGAGGGGCGCCTTCAACTTTTTGAACCATAGGACACTCGGCTATGGGCGGCCTTTGTTTCGGGCCCCCGCTTGGCGGCGGCCTCTTGCCGTTTTGCAGATGAAAAAGGTGCTGCTATTAGGGTTCCATGAACAGCCTCAAAGACATTCGCGCCACATTCCTGGATTTCTTCGCCAGCCGCGACCACGAGGTGGTGCCCTCCTCGCCGCTGGTGCCGCGCAACGATCCGACGCTGCTTTTCACCAATGCCGGCATGGTGCAGTTCAAGAACGTCTTCACGGGTGCGGAGAAGCGCAGCCCACCGCGCGCCACTACCGTCCAGAAGTGCGTCCGCGCCGGGGGCAAGCACAACGATCTCGATAATGTGGGCTATACGGCGCGCCACCACACGTTTTTCGAGATGCTGGGAAATTTTTCCTTCGGCGATTACTTCAAGGAGAAAGCGATTGCGTTGGCCTGGGAGTTTGTATGCAAGATCGCGGAGGTTCCCAGTGACCGCATCTGGGTGACGGTGCATTCCTCCGATCAGGAAGCACGCACATTGTGGCGCAAGATCGCTGGCCTTTCGGACGCACGTATTATCGATCATCCCGACAATCTCTGGGCAATGGGGCCGACCGGTCCGTGCGGCTACAATTCGGAAATCTTCTTCGATCAGGGCGACAAAGTTCGAGGTGGCCCACCAGGCTATGCCGATGAAGATGGTGACCGCTATCTGGAATTCTGGAATCTCGTCTTCATGCAGTTTGAACAGATCGACGAGAAAACACGCATCGATCTGCCCAAACCTTCAATCGATACGGGCATGGGGCTCGAGCGTATCGCTGCGATGATGCAAGGGGTTACCGACAATTACGACATCGACCTCTTCCGCCATCTGATCGCCGCCTCGGCCGAACATTCCGGCGTGGGCATTGCCGGCCCCCACGCCGTCAGCCATCGCGTCATCGCCGATCATTTGCGCTCGACATCGTTCCTCATCGCCGATGGCGTGCTGCCCTCGAACGAAGGGCGCGGCTATGTGCTGCGCCGGATCATGCGCCGCGCCATGCGCCATGCGCATATCCTCGGCTCCAAGGACCCGCTGATGCACCGGCTTGTGCCCACGCTGGTCGCCGAAATGGGCGAGGCCTATCCCGAGCTGAAACGCGCCGAACCGCTGATTGCCGAAACCTTGAAACTTGAAGAGGTGCGTTTCCGCGAGACTCTCGCGCGCGGGCTGAAGCTGCTGGACGAATCCACCGCGACGATGAAAGCCGGCGATACGCTTCCCGGCGAGGTCGCGTTCAAGCTTTACGACACCTTTGGTTTCCCGCGCGATCTGACCGAGGACGCGTTGCGCGAACGCGGCATGCAGATCGACGGCGCGGGCTTCGATGCCGCCATGGCGCGCCAAAAAATCGAAGCGCGCAAAGCCTGGTCCGGTTCAGGGGAAGCCGCGACCGATCAGCTCTGGTTCCGTCTGGGCGAGGAATTCGGGCCGACGGAATTCTTGGGCTATGACACGGAAAGCGCCGAAGGCTCGATCCTCGCGATCCTCAAGGATGGTCAACGGGTCCAAAGCGCAAAATCCGGCGAGACTGTGCGCATCATCGCCAATCAGACGCCGTTCTATGGCGAGGGCGGCGGTCAGGTCGGCGATAGAGGCGCGATGTTCTCCGCCCAAGGCGCGGAAGGCACGGTCACCGATACAGAGAAGAAGCTCGGCAATCTGCATGTTCACGTTGTCGAGGTCACTCACGGCGAGTTCAAGCTCGACCAGGCGGTGGAGCTGCGCCTCGATGCGGAGCGGCGCCGCGCCACGCGCGCCAATCATTCGGCGACGCATTTGTTGCACGCGGCCTTGAAGCATGTGCTGGGTCCGCATGTGGCGCAGAAAGGTTCCCTGGTAGGGCCCGATCGCTTGCGCTTCGATTTTTCCCATCCCAAGGCGATGAGTCCGGACGAGCTCAAGCGGGTTGAGGACGAGGTGAACGAAGTCGTTCGCCAGAACAGCGATGTTTCCACGCGCCTGATGCCGACGGCGCAGGCGATCGAGGCGGGCGCCGTCGCCATGTTCGGGGAAAAATATGGCGATGAGGTGCGTGTGCTCGCCATGGGACAGGACCTAAGCGCGGGCGCGAAATCGTATTCGGTCGAATTGTGCGGCGGCACGCATGTGCGCCGGCTCGGCGATATCGGGCTGTTCACGATCCTTGCCGAATCCGCGGTCGCGGCAGGTGTGCGGCGCATCGAAGCCTTAACCAGCGAGGGCGCGCGGCGTTATCTCGAAGGACAGGCGGAAGCGGGGCGCGCGGCTGCCGCGGTGCTGAAGACCTCGCTCGCCGAATTGCCGGCGCGTATCACGGCATTGAGCGAAGAACGCCGCCGTCTCGAACGCGAATTGTCGGACGCGAAAAAGGCCCTCGCTCTGGCGGGACCGGCGAAGAGCGGCGAGGATGATCCCGCGCGCGCGATCAACGGCGTGAAAGCGATTCTGCGAATCGTCGAAGGCGTGGCCGCCAAGGATTTGAAGGCGCTCGCCGACGAGGCCAAAGCCAAGCTCGGCTCGGGCGTCGTCGCCTTTATCACCACCGCGGACGGCAAGGCCTCGTTGGTGGTGGGCGTGACCCCTGATCTCACCGCGCGCGTCAGCGCGGTGGACTTGGTGCGCGCAGGCGCGGAAGCGCTCGGCGGTAAGGGCGGCGGCGGAAGGCCCGACATGGCCCAGGCCGGGGGTCCCGACAATGGCCGCGCCAAGGACGCGCTCGCAGCGATCGAACAGCGCCTCGCCGCGCTGGAAACAACGCCGTAGTCATTCGGGAAACCGGCTAAACCTCGTCTGATTTCGCCAAAATCAGAGAAATTCTGACGAATTCGCGAAATGTGGGGCGGGGTAACCATGCTGAGTTCAAGAAAAATTTGGATTCAGATGTCATTCCTCATCCACGCACTCGAGGCGAGATGTTTTGAGATGGTCTCATTCAAAGTGATTACATACGTCGGTGCGATGATCGCGACAGTTTCTTATTTAGCGGTAGTCGCCGTGCTACTTAAGAGCCTCAGGACGTATCAACCCGCGGTTTGGGATGCGTTGGGAAGGCCTACATTGTTTCTCAACAACTCGATTGCGAATTCATTCCGAGTCGCAAAATTCGTTCTTGGTAGGGAATACCGGAACGTAGATCGGGGCCCGATTCAGAAATTAGGTCGGGCCGCGTTTCTCTTGTTTGTGATAGCTGTCTTCCTAAGTCTGCTCCTAACAATCGACATCGCGATTGAGCCGACCTGACAATCCTCACCATGGCCGGGCTTGACCCGGCCATCCAGCAAGCGTGCATTGCGCGCTAATGAATCTTTGCGGATTCGACCGGCGAGAGTCTTTCGCGGCGCAGACGCGCCGCGACTGGATGGCCGGGTCAAGCCCGGCCATGGTGAGTAGAGGGCGAGGTGCTATCCCATCGCCTTTTTGAGGTTCTCGTCGATCTTGTCGAGGAAGCCTTCGGTGGTGAGCCATTTCTGCTCGGGACCGATGAGCGCCGCCAGATCCTTGGTCATGAAGCCGGATTCCACCGTATCGACGCAGACCTTCTCGAGAGTCGAAGCGAACTTTGCGAGCGCGGCATTGTTGTCGAGCTTGGCGCGATGGGAGAGACCGCGCGTCCAGGCAAAGATCGAGGCGATGGAATTGGTCGAAGTCGTCTGACCCTTCTGATATTGCCGGTAATGGCGCGTCACCGTGCCGTGGGCGGCTTCCGATTCTACGGTTTTCCCGTCGGGCGTCATCAGCACGCTGGTCATCAGGCCGAGCGAGCCGAAGCCTTGCGCCACTGTGTCGGACTGCACGTCGCCGTCGTAATTCTTGCATGCCCAGACATAACCGCCCGACCATTTCAGCGCGGCGGCCACCATGTCGTCGATCAGCCGGTGCTCATAGGTCAGCCCCGCCGATTTGTATTTGTCGGCGAATTCCTCGTCGAACACTTTTTGGAACAAATCCTTGAAGCGTCCGTCATAGGCTTTGATGATGGTGTTCTTGGTCGAGAGGTACAGCGGATATTTGCGGGCGAGCGCGTAATTCATGGAAGCCCGCGCGAAGTCGATGATCGACTGGTCGAGATTGTACATCGTCATGGCGATGCCGCCGCCGGGGAAATCGAACACCTCGCGTTCGATCTTGCTGCCGTCCTTGCCCGTCCAGGCGACGGTCAGCTTGCCAGGTCCCGGCACCACGAAATCGGTGGCGCGGTATTGGTCGCCATAGGCGTGACGGCCGATGACGATGGGCTTGGTCCAGCCCGGCACCAGGCGCGGCACGTTCTTGCAGATGATGGGCTCGCGGAAGATGGTGCCGCCAAGGGTGTTGCGGATGGTGCCGTTGGGCGACTTCCACATCTGCTTGAGCTTGAACTCCGTCACACGTCCTTCGTCGGGGGTGATGGTGGCGCATTTGACGCCTACCCCATGGCGCTTGATGGCTTCGGCCGAATCGATGGTGACCTGATCATTGGTTGCGTCGCGGTGCTCGACCCCGAGGTCGTAATATTCGAGCTTGATGTCCAGGTAGGGCAGGATCAGCTTCTTCTTGATGAGGTCCCAGATGATGCGGGTCATCTCGTCGCCGTCGAGCTCGACGACCGGGTTCGCGACCTTGATTTTCGCCATGAAATTCGTCCTTCACTAGTCGGGAAAGCGGGGGTCTCTTAGCGATTGAACTCCATTGCGTCAAAAGGAAGTGTTACGAAGCGCCAAATTGTCCCAACAACATGTCCGAACCCGCCACCGCGCCCGCCATCATCCTCTCCGAGCCGCAATTGGGCGAGAATATCGGCGCCTGCGCCCGGGCCATGGCGAATTTCGGTCTTTCCGATTTGCGCCTGGTCAAGCCGCGCGACGGCTGGCCTAACCCCAAAGCGGAGGCCATGGCGGCCGGTGCGGCGCCCCTCATCGCGGCGGCACGGGTCTATCACAGCGTCGAAGAAGCCATCGGCCCGCTGCGTCTGGTGTTCGCCGCGACCGCTCGCGACCGCGCCATGGCCAAGCCGGTGCTGACGCCAGCGGAAGCGGCGCGGCGCTTGCGCGAGGCCGCGGCGCAAGGCATCGCCTCGGGCCTCCTCTTCGGCAATGAGCGCGCCGGCCTCAGCAATGACGAGGTCGCCCTTGCCGATTGCATCATCACGGTGCCGACCGATCCGGGGTTTTCATCGCTCAATCTGGGCCAGGCGGTCCTCTTGATCGGCTATGAATGGTTTAAGTCCGGCGATACGACGCCTCCCGAGCGCATCGATCATGGCGCGGCCGTCCCTGCGCCGCGCGACGAACTGATCCGCCTCTTCGAGCATCTGGAGGAGGAGCTGGAAAGAACCGGCTTTCTCTATCCGCCGGGTAACCGTCCGGGAATGATCCGAAACTTGCGCAGTATCCTTCACCGCGCCCAATTGACCGATCAGGAGGTCCGCACGCTGAGGGGCGTCATCGTCGCCTTGACCAGGGGAAAACGGCGCAATCCGCCTGCAAAAGAGGAATAATCGCCGTTTGACAGTTAAAGGCCCATGGCTATAGTGCCCGGCCTTCGGCGGGGGTCTTACGTCCCGTCGGCCCCCTGAATGCGAGCCAAGAACACCGGATGACGAAGCGCACAAATTCGAAATACAAGCTCGACCGCCGTATGGGCGAGAATATCTGGGGCCGCAACAAGAGCCCGATCAGCCGGCGCGCCTATGGCCCCGGTCAGCACGGTCAGAGGAAGTCGCGCAAGCTTTCCGACTATGGCACGCAGCTTCACGCCAAGCAGAAGCTGAAGGGCTATTACGGCAACATCACCGAGCGGCAGTTCCGTGGCTATTACAAGGAAGCATCGCGCAAGACGGGCGACACCGGCGAACAGATGATCGGGCTTCTGGAACGCCGGCTCGATTCGGTCGTGTTCCGCGCCAAATTCGTGCCCACCCCCTTCTCGGCGCGCCAGATCGTCAACCATGGCCATGTTTCGGTGAACGGCAAGCGCGTCAACATCGCGTCCTATCTCGTCAAGGAAGGCGACGTTATCGAGCTGCGCGGCAAAGCGAAGGATATGGCTCTGGTGCTGGAAGCGGCCAAGAGCGCCGAGCGGGAGGTGCCCGATTATATCGACGCCGACCACGGCAAGATGAGCGCGAAATTCGTGCGCGTGCCGAAACTGGCCGAAGTGCCTTACGCGGTGCAGATGCAGCCCAGCCTGGTGGTGGAATTCTACTCGCGCTGATTACAACAAATCGCCATGGCCGGGCTTGACCCGGCCACCCAGGCAGCGCGCGCCTGCGCGACGAATGACTCCTTCATCGCCTGGATGGCCCGCTTTTGCGGGCCATGACAATCCGAGGGTGATTACGCGTTCGCGAGCGCGATGCCGCGTTCGGCGAAGAACGGCTCCAGTTCGCCCTGCTCGAACATCTCTTTGATGATGTCGCAGCCGCCGACGAACTCACCCTTGACATAAAGCTGCGGGATAGTCGGCCAGTTGGAGAATTCCTTGATGCCCTGGCGGATTTCCGGATCCTTCAGAACGTCCACCGATTTGAACTTGACGCCAAGCTCGGACAACACTTGAACGACGGCGGCCGAGAATCCGCATTGCGGGAAAACGGGCGTCCCTTTCATGAAAAGGAGCACGTCGTTTTCGGCGAGATCCTTGGCGATGCGGTCATGGGTGGGCGAGGGATTGTCGTTCATGGGAGGGTCCTTTCGAGCTTGAGTTAAGGGCCGGAACCCCTTCCGTCAAGCCGCCGGAATTTAATCCTTGATCGAAGTTTGCAGGGAGAGCGCGTGCAATTGGCCGCCCATTCGCCCCGAAAGCGCGTCGTAAACCATCTTGTGCTGCTGGACGCGGGTCTTGCCCTTGAAGGCGCCTGAAGCCACCATGGCGGCGTAATGATCCCCGTCGCCGGCAAGGTCGGTGATGGTCACGTCGGCGTCCGGCAATGCTGCACGGATCGCCAATTCGATTTCCCTGGCCGACATGGCCATGATGCTCTCCTCGTAGGATTTCACACAGTCTAGCGCGGCCCCGCTTCCATGTAACCCGGGAACCAGGCTTCATGGGCTGTCCACAACTGGGAAATGGCGATTCGTTTGTCGGGTGCAAGAATCAGGTCAACGCCCCCGGTCCGGCCTAAACGCAAGACCGGCACGGCTGCCTTCGCCGCCTCGGCGAGAATTTGCTCTGATACCGCCCAGGGCGCGGCGACCAGATAGCGCGCCTGATCTTCGCCGAAGAAGAACGGAACGCCGGCGCGCTCGTTGGCAAATAGCTCTGCACCGATGAGAGCGGACATTGCCATTTCCGCCAGCGCAACGAGCAAACCGCCATCGGAAATATCATGGACGGTGTCGACACGGCCTTGTTCGATCAGCCTACGGATGAAATCGCCGTTGCGCTTCTCAGCGACAAGGTCGACCGGCGGTGGCGCACCCTCCTCGAGTCCCTCAATCTCCCGTAAGTATATCGATTGGCCCAGGTGACCTTTGGTGTCGCCGATCAGGATGATCGTATCGCCCCCGCGCTTGAAAGCGATTGTCGCCATGCGGGTCACATCCCTGATGAGACCGACTCCGCCTATGGCGGGCGTGGGCAATATCGGTTCGCCATGGGTCTCGTTGTAGAGCGAGCAATTTCCCGACACGACCGGAAAGGACAGCGCACGGCAGGCCTCGCCGATACCGTCGATGGCGCCGACGATCTCGCCCATGGTTTCGGGCCGTTCCGGATTGCCGAAATTGAGATTGTCGGTGACGGCAAGCGGCGTCGCGCCGACCGCCGTCAGGTTGCGCCAGGCTTCCGCGACCGCCTGTTTCGCGCCCTCGAATGGATCGGCCTTGCAATAACGCGGTGTCACATCCGTGGTCATCGCCAAGGCTTTGTCCGTGCCATGCACGCGCACCACGGCGGCGTCGCCGCCCGGCATCTGGATCGTGTCGGCCATGACCGAATTGTCGTATTGCTCCCACACCCATCGACGCGAGCACATGTCCGGTGAGGCGATGATCTTCACCAACGACTCCATGACGGGCCGCGAGGTGTCAAACGCCGGCGCGTCCTGGCGCGGCGTGCGCTTCTGATAAGGGCGCTCATAGAGCGGCGCTTCGTCGGATAAAGACGTCACCGGCATGTCGGCAACGATTCTGCCCTTATGCTTGACGACGAGCCGCTTGGTATTGGTGGTGATGCCGATCACCGCGAAATCGAGCTCCCATTTCTTGAAGATCGCTTCGGCCTGCGCTTCACGGCCCGGCTTTAAGACCGCGAGCATGCGTTCCTGGCTCTCGGACAACATCATCTCATAAGCGGTCATGTTCGCTTCGCGCTGCGGCACATGATCCAGATCAAGCTCGATGCCCGCGCCGCCCTTGTCGGCCATTTCCGCGGAGGACGAAGTAAGCCCCGCAGCTCCCATGTCCTGGATCGCGACAATGGCGTCCGTCGCCATCAATTCTAGGCACGCTTCGAGCAGGAGTTTCTCGGTGAAGGGATCGCCGACCTGCACGGTCGGGCGCTTCTCCTCGGAATCCTCGTTGAACTCCGCCGATGCCATCGTCGCGCCATGAATGCCGTCGCGCCCCGTTTTGGAGCCGATATAAACCACCGGATTGCCCGCGCCTTTGGCGGCGGAGAGAAAAATTCTGTCGGTACGCGCCAGCCCCACGCACATTGCATTGACCAGAATGTTGCCGTTGTAGGAGCGGTGGAAATTCACCTCGCCGCCGACCGTCGGCACGCCCATGCAATTGCCGTAGCCGCCGATGCCCGAGACGACGCCCGATACCAGATGACGGGTCTTCTCGTGAGACGGCTCGCCGAAGCGCAGCGCGTTCATCATCGCGACGGGGCGCGCGCCCATGGTGAACACGTCGCGCATGATGCCGCCGACCCCGGTCGCCGCACCCTGATAGGGTTCTATGAAGGAGGGATGATTGTGGCTCTCCATCTTGAAGACACACGCATCGCCATCGCCGATATCGATGACGCCGGCATTCTCCCCCGGACCCTGGATCACGACCCCGCCCTTGGTCGGAAGCTTGCGCAAATGCACGCGCGTCGATTTGTACGAGCAATGCTCGCTCCACATCACCGAGAATATGCCGAGCTCGACGAGATTGGGCTCGCGATTCAGAAGCCGCTTGATGCGCGCATATTCGTCTTCGTTCAGCCCATGCTCGCGAACGATCTTTTGCGTGATGGCGGTCATGAAAGCGCTTCGACCAGTCCTTCGAACAGACCGAGCCCATCGGGCGGGCCCAACAGCGGATCGCAGGCGCATTCGGGATGGGGCATCAGCCCCATCACATTGCGTTTCTCGTTTAGGACCCCGGCGATGTCGCGCGCGGAGCCGTTCGGATTCTCGCCGCCGGCATAGCGGAACACGACGCGCCCCTCGCCCTCCAGGCGGTCGAGGGTGTCCTCGTCGGCAAAATAATTGCCCTCGCCATGGGCCACCGGATAGACCACGCGCTGCTTCTTCTTATACCGACGCGTGAACATGGATTGCGTTTCCTCGACTTCTACAGGCACAGGTTTGCTGACGAATTTCAGCCCTGCATTGCGCATGAGCGCGCCGGGCAACAGACGGCTTTCGGTCAAGATCTGAAATCCGTTGCAGATGCCGAGCACCGCCACGCCCTTGTTCGCCTTTGCGATCACATCGCGCATGATGTGCGACTGCGCGGCCATGGCGCCGCAGCGCAAATAATCGCCATAGGAAAAACCGCCGGGGATGACGATCAGATCAACATTGGGCATTTCGGAATCGGCGTGCCAGACCATATGGGGTTTCTTGCCGATCACCTTCTCCAGCACCTCGGCCGTATCGCGGTCTCGGTTCGAAGCGGGAAATACAATGACGGCGGACTTCACGGTTTCAGCTCGATCTCGTATTTTTCGATCACCGTGTTGGCGAGAAGTTTTTCGCACATCTCCTTCAGGCTGGTGCGGGCGCGCGACTCGTCCTTGTCGGCAAGCTCGATGTCGATCAGCTTGCCCTGGCGCACCTCGCCGACGGCTTCGAAACCCAGATTGTTAAGCGCATGCCCGATCGCCTTGCCCTGCGGGTCGAGCACACCGTTCTTCAATGTCACGAAAACACGCGCTTTCATATTTCAGACTCAGTCCTCTTCCTGAGGAGGCGCATAGCGCCGTCTCGAAGGATCATTTTACAAGAACAGGCCCGCCGCCGCCCTGGGTGGATTCGGGCATGATGCCGAGGCGGCGCGCCACTTCCGAATAGGCTTCCGTCACACCGCCCAGATCACGGCGGAAGCGGTCCTTGTCCATCTTTTCGTTGGTCTGTGTATCCCACAGCCGGCAAGAATCCGGACTGATCTCGTCCGCCAGCACGATGCGCATGAAATCGTTTTCCCACAGCCGGCCGAACTCGATCTTGAAATCCACCAGCTTGATGCCGACGCCGAGGAACAGGCCGGAGAGGAAGTCATTGATACGGATGGTGAGGTTGACGATGTCGTCGAGGTCCTGCGGGCTCGCCCAGCCAAAGGCGGTGATATGCTCCTCCGATACCCAGGGATCGTGGAGCTGATCGTTCTTATAATAATATTCGATGATGGAGCGCGGCAGCGCCTGACCTTCCGTGATGCCAAGGCGCGTCGAAAGCGACCCCGCCGCAACGTTCCGCACCACGACTTCCAAGGGGATGATCTCCACCTCCTTGATCAATTGCTCGCGCATGTTCAGACGGCGCACGAAATGCGTCGGCACGCCGATCGCATTCAGCTGCGTCATCAGATATTCGGAAATGCGGTTGTTGAGCACACCCTTGCCTTCCAGCACGGCGCGCTTCTTGGCGTCGAAGGCGGTGGTGTCGTCTTTGAAATATTGGATCAGGGTGCCTGGCTCGGGTCCCTCATAGAGGATCTTGGCCTTGCCCTCGTAGATCGTTCTGCGCCGCTTCATGAAAAATCGCTACCTCCGCGTTCGCGGCCCTCGACGACATCGCCCTTTGCGGGCTTCAAGCCGGGCCCCGGGATGCGCGCCGGGTCGAAATGGCAACGGGGCTATTCGCGAAAAAAGACGACAGCCCCGTCGCTTGCGAACTTAGCGAGGCGCGGCCCCTGGGGCAACGTGCGCAAGGTCGCGGGCTCTGGGCGTCACATACGATATCGCGCTTCCGGCGGTCTTTGGCTATTGTCGCCCCATAGCCGGGCACCTTGGAAAATAACATAGAATAATCAGAGGGTTGTATCATGTCAGGATCGTTCGAGAAACGCGAGAAGAGCTTTGAGGCGAAATGGGTCCATGACGAGGAGCTGCGCTTCAAGACCTATGCGAGGCGCAACAAGCTGTTAGGTCTTTGGGCATCCGCCGAAATGGGAATCATCGGTCCGGCCGCCGACGCCTATGCCAAGGAGGTCATCGCGTCGGATTTCGAGCGGGCAGGCGATGGCGACGTCTTCGAGAAAGTCCAACGCGATTTCGCCTCGCGCGGCGTCGCGATTTCCGACCATATCATCCAGCGCAAGATGGATGAGCTTCTCGACGTGGCGAAACGCCAGATCGAATCGGAGATCGCGAAATAATGGGCGCGCGCTGGAAACACTAAACTCCCGGCAGCATCCGCTGCAGGATGCGGTCCCGCAAGAAGTAATAATGATAGAGCGCACCCGCGACGTGCAGCACGATGAACGCCAGCAGCACATAGACCAGATAATCGTGGATGTCGCCCGCGGTATGGGCCCAATCCGTCCCCTTTGCCGCTAGATCCGGTAGCGGAATGACGCCGAAAAGATAGACCGTCCAGCCGCGATATCCCGTGGCGGCCCAGCCCAGGATCGTCATGACGAAGATGAGCAGATAAAGCCCGCCATGGGTGAGGCTCGCGAGATGCGTCTGCCAGGTCGGCATCTCGGCCAAGCGAACCGGCCGCGCCAGTCGCAACGCGAAGCGAATGACCAAAAAGAACAGAATCGCCGCGCCGATGGAGAAATGCCAGGCGACCCACGTTTCGTCCTTCGTATCGCGCCCGATATGCGGCATGACGGAGCCGACGAGATATTGCGCCGCGATCAGGCCGAAAATGATCCAATGGAAGCTCCTGTGCCAGAAGCCGTAACTTTGTTCCGCGGCTCTCATTTCCTACGCGTCCTCCCACGATTTCCCGACACACGGCACGCTAAAAAACAATCTCAGATCTATTTCTACTCAATTGAGATCGCGCGACAGAATCAATTTGAGCGTGAGATGGTCGGACGCGTTGGTCAGGCCGAAGCCCACCCCGGCCTCGACATCGAAGGGTTCGCCCGAATAATCCATGACGGCGAAAAGCTGATGGGATTGTTCGCTTCCCGGCAGAAATTTCCTGACAGGTCCGAAATCCGCATAATGTTCGGCGGCCACCGCCCAATTGTCGGAAAAATTATACGCCAGGCGCAGTGACGGCGCGAAATCCAGATTCTTGACGCCATCATAGGACGTATCGAGAATCGGGTTGATGAACAGGTCCCACTGGCCAAGGTGCCAGCCGACGATAGGCCGGATCTCGGACGTGAAATGCGTCGAGTCCCAATGTTTGGAATTGAAGCTGAACTCGAAATTGACGCCATAAACGAAGGTTCGTTTGGCGGCATCCGGGACGGCGAAGAGGGTGCGCAACTTCCAACCGTCCAACGTGCCGCCGCGGTTCTTGTCGATGCTGTAGAGCGGCAAATAAAGCCCCGCCTCGAACCAATCGGTGACGCCAAGCGCCCATTCGGTGGTGCCGTTGAGCGAACGGTCGGAGATGATCGCACCCGGGAAGGCCGGCGTCTTGATGCCGCTCGGCGTGTAATTGTTGTGCCAGGTCAGATTGAATATGCCGACGGGCGCCAGCTCACCCGTATAGACTTGGATTTCGTCGGACTGAGCCCACGCCGCCGCCGGCCACAGACCGACAAAGGCAAAGAAAGCCACAAGCCAGCACAACTGCGCCGTAAGGCGCACCCCCCTATAAGCCATCGCAATCCCCCGGTTTTATTGATTTGGCGCGTAGCACAGGCAGGGGATTGCAACTCGTTTTAAGAGTCACTTGCAACGATTATTACAAAATCTTAACCATAATTGGCTCTCCGGGAAAATGACACCGGGCTATCTTCCATCTGTAGCCGCGGCGGAAACCGTACCGGCAGGGGATCATGCAGAACCGCTATAACCGGCGTAGAATTGCAAGCGACCGCTCGCGTGCGGTCATTGCGGATGCGGTATCTCACTCGCGCATATTGTTTCTGCTGCTCGGGCTTCTAGCTCTGGCGATCCAGATATTGGTCGTCCAGACGCACATCCATATTCCGCAGGCAGCCGGCCTGCCACAAACCGTGAGTGTCACCACCCTGGCAAAAACTCTTGTCTCCGGTGCCTCGGTTCAGGCGGCTGACGACAAAGCGAACGCGCCTCGCGACAGATACCCGATCAACGAAGATCCCTCGAATTGTCCGCTTTGCCAGGAAATCGCGCATTCCGGCCAATTCGTTCACAGCGCGGCTGCACTTGCCGCGCTGCCCGCTTTCGTCAGTGTTCATTTCATCGTCTTCAGTGAGGCTCTCCCCTCGCTTTTCGCTGTCTCGCATAGCTGGCGAGGCCGCGCGCCACCGCGCATCTAACTTCACACATCTGATCGGCTGACGGGACAAGACTCATACCTTCCCCGTCGATTTCGAGTCCGGCACCTCCGCGTCTTGCGATGCGGCCCCGGCATTCGAACACCGTATTTCGTGGAGTTAGGATTATGAAAAATCGTCTTCTGCTTTCCGCAGCACCCGCGTGCCTGAGCCTCATCGTTTGGCAGTCGTCTGCCTTTGCCGGTCAAGCCGGCACAGGCACCCCAACCTCATTGCCGGAGCAGATCGTCATCACGGCGTCCCCCTTGACGAACGACCCCAACGCCATTGCCACCACCGTGGGGGCGGTCGACCGCGCCCAGATACTGCAGCAAGGCGGCGCCAATATTGCTGATGTGCTCAAGGACCTGCCGGGCGTTAGCGCGACCACGTTTGCGAGCGGCGCGAGCCGGCCGGTGATCCGCGGTTTCGACGCAAGCCGCGTGCGCGTTCTGGAAGACGGGGTCGGCACCTTCGATGTGTCCGATATCGGGCCCGACCATGCGGTGCCCACCGGGCCTTTAGGAACGGAACGAGTCGAAGTGGTCCGCGGTGCCGCGACCGTGCGTTACGGCAGCCAGGCGATCGGCGGCGTCGTCAACGCCATCAACAACCGCGTACCGCTCGGATTGCCCACTTCGCCGCTCTCAGGTGAAGCTTCAGGATCCTATAGCACGGGCAACGCAGCGGGCGACGGCTCGCTGCTCCTCGATGGACGCGCGGATCAATTCGCCTTCCACGCCGACGGCTATATCCGCAGCGCCAGCGATTACGACATTCCGGGCGGCACGCAGACGAATTCCTTCTTCAAGGGCGACGGCGCATCCCTGGGCGGGTCTTATTTCTTCGGGGACAGCCGGGTGGGTGGTGCCGTCATCCATTATGATGCCAATTACGGCATCCCGAGCGACATCACCCATATCAAGATGCAGCAGACCAAGGGGCTGATCGGGTCGTCTTTCGATATCGGCGCGGGCCCGTTGAAGACGATCACAGTGGATGGCGGTTACGGCGATTACAAACACGACGAAATCGAACCGGATGGTACAGTGGACGACACCTTCCTCGACAAGGAAGGGGACGTGAGAGTCGAGTCCCTGTTCAGCCAGATGGGTCCGTTCTCGTCATCGGCGTTCGGCATTCAATTGCAGCACCGCGATTTTTCGGCTCTCGGGGTCGCCCGGGCATTTCTGGAGCCGACATTGACTTCATCCGAAGCGGGGTTCGCCTTCACGGAATTGCCCGTCACCAATATCTTCAAGCTTCAATTCGGGGCCCGCGTGGAAAATGACGACATCAAGGGCACTCCGGCCGGTGGGTCCTTGACCAGGGTTTCATTTACACCCGTCAGCGGCTCCGCCAGCCTGGTGTACAATCCCGCCGAGATGGTCACGTTGGGTTTGACGGTTTCGAGTGCGGCGCGCGCGCCCAACGTGGTCGAGCTTTTCGCCCATGGACCGCATGACGGGCCGGGAACATTCGAGCGCGGCGACCCCACTCTCTCGATTGAACGAGCAAATTCGCTCGAAGGCACCGTGCGGGTCAACATGTCGGATCTGCAGCTCGAGGGTTCGCTGTGGGGCGTTTCGTTCGACAGTTACATCCATGGACAATTGACCGGAGCTACCTGCGATGAAACCGGCGCCTGCAGTGTTCCAGGCCCTGGCGATTTCAAGGAATTGATCTATTCGCAAGGCGGCGCCCGTTTCTGGGGCATCGAAGGCAAGGCCGCCAAGTCCCTTCTGACCACCGACGCGGGGACCGTGGTCGGCGATATCCATGCCGATTATGTGCGCGCCACGCTCAAGGCCGGCGGCGATGTGCCGCTTGTCCCGCCCTATCGCGTGGGCGGGGGCATCGGCTGGCAGAGCGCCATGGTCGATGCCGATGTGCATGTGACCTACACGGGGGCGCAAAATCATCCCGGCGCATCACTGTCACCGACGGATGGATTTGTCGACCTCCATTTGGGCATCACCTGGCGGCCCATGGAATATCTTCCGGGCCTCACGCTCTCGGCTTTCGCAGACAATTTGACCGATAGCACGCAACGCAATGCGGTGGCGCTCAACCGCGATGTCGTTGTCATGCCCGGGCGCAATTTCCGCCTCGTAACGCGCTACACGTTTTGAACGCCTAGCTAGCAGAACTAGGTGCCGGGAAGCCGGCGCCTCGTTCTGCCACTGCATTCATGGGGAAGCGAACGCCATGTGTTGCTGTGATAGGAGCGCAGGCGATGAAGGAACGAAAGCCTTATACCCGCATCGGAGCATGGCCGGTTATTTTCTTCGTAACCTTCTGCATTCTGGGAACCATTGTAGGTATCGCGATCAACAAACACTATTACGCCATTGAACGAGGTGAGATGAATTCGCCCAATTCGTCACAAGAGGATCAAGATGCATCCCCGTGATAACTTCGCAAAACGAGCTTCCATTGCCAAAACGTCTTACACTGGAGTGACAAATTGCGTTCATTACCGTAGACTTTGTATTGAGCTGGATCGGTAGCAAGCCGTGAACACACGCTCGCAAACGATGTTTCTCGCATTCGGCCGTCTAACAAAATTGGCGGTTTGGCGATCGTTTGCGGCTTATATCATCGTTGCAGCCTTTACCTTCCAAAGTTACGTCACCCAAACGCATATCCATATTCTTTCGGTGCCCGGAATATCGGGCAACACGATCGGTCGTGACGCGCAGCAATTTTCGGGCAACGTCGTTAGCGATCTAGGCAAACAGCAGAAGCAAGATCGCTATCCTGCGAAAGATGATCCGAGCAATTGTCCGATTTGCCAGCAAATTGCGCTTGTCGGGCATGTTCTGACGGCCGGTGCAATTTCGCTCATCCCACCGTCGGAATTAGCAACCGGCGTGCCTATTCGAGGCGACGTGCTTGTTCTCACCAGCGGCGTCTCGCACACCTGGCGCAGTCGCGGACCCCCAAGCATCTAAAGCCATGAATTCCTGAAGGCCTCTGCCCACGATTCTGCACGGGCTCGCCTTCTCCTCCGCATCCGCTCGATTTGCGCAAGACAGGCGTCAAGCGGCGGAGGACTCAAATCTTGGCGCTATTTCACTTTGGGGGGCCATGATGGCCAACAAGCAAAAAGCAACTCTAGGCGCGTTCGGTTTCGTTTCGCCGCATGTCGTTGGCCTGTGGGGAGGACTCCGCTGATGTTGTCCGGGATACCAAGATTCAACGTGGCGCGGCGCTATGGCTCGATCCTCGCGGTGTTGGGAGGGCTGTTCGGCGTCCTCGGTTTTGTGTTTCTCACGCAGTCGTCTGGGCTGTTGCTGGATCCTTGGTTTGGCACGCTGCCTACTCCGCGCGCTCTCGCTTACCTCGGTGCGGCCCTGTGGCTTGCGTCGGCGGGGTTTCTTTCCGCGGCGCTCATGTCTTTCGCTCGTCGTCAGCATCTCAAGGCCGAATCGGCCTGGAAGGATCAATCGTCGAAATCCGAACGGGCCGCGGCAACAGCGGGAAAGGGTGATAAATGGCAGCTCGCTGCGGCATCGTTCGTCGCGCGCCTGGAATCCCAGATTCCCGATGCGAGTTCCCTGGCCGATTGGCCGCAGGCATTGCTGCCGCTGGTTTTCGCATCCTTCGCAGCCCTTCACATCGTCTTGCTCTGGCGCTTGCCGCCGGACGCTCCCTTGACTCCAATGGCGGCACAGCTCTTGGCCGGCGGGCTGGTGCTCTGCGCCTTCCCCTTACTGGTGCTGGAACGCATCTACGCCAATATCGACCCGGATCTGCTTCCGGAGGCTCCTCAGATCAATCGCCTACTCCGCGTTCCGCTGACAGCCTGCGTGGGATTCGCGATCGCGATGATCATGATTTCGGCGGGGTTCACCTGGGCCACGCAATTGGTCTATGCGATAGCCATCCTCATCTTCCTTATTGCGCTGGAACTGATCGCAAGAGGCGCGGTGACGCTCTTCGTCCCGTTTCCTCCGATAGAACAAGCCCACTCCGTTGCCGATAGCAGCATTGCCGGATTCCTACTGCGACTAAGCCTACCGAATATCCGGGCGATCAACATTACGGTACGACGGCAACTGGGTATCGA
The DNA here is from genome assembly GCA_034665805.1 of Alphaproteobacteria bacterium. Taxonomy (GTDB): domain Bacteria; phylum Pseudomonadota; class Alphaproteobacteria; order Micropepsales; family Micropepsaceae; genus CAIYRG01. The sequence continues at coordinate 3,195 of JAXDMY010000007.1, read as the reverse complement.
TCTGTCGCGAAGTTGGGCGCTCGCTTTTATCCAGAAGGCGGCGCTGCCGATTCTCGTCGGCATCGGCATCTTCGCCTGGTGCGTCACGGGAGTGACCGCTCTCGGTGTCAATCAACGCGGTGTCTATCAGCGGTTTGGAAAGCCCGTGGCGGTGTTCGCCCCGGGCCTCCACGTCCATTTGCCTTGGCCTCTTGGCATCGTCCGTCCCGTCGAAATCGGCGTCGTCCATCAGCTGCCGATCGAATTTCTCCTGCCCAACGGCAATGGCAACGCGAAGGCCGAAGCCGAACCGCAGGAGGTCAGGGTTGGGGCGGAAGCGCCCCCGCCGGAGAGCGCCGACCGGCTGTGGGACGACGCCCATCCGTTCGAGGGCAGTTATCTCATCGCCAGCGAGGAGAATGGCCAACAGAGCTTTCAGCTCTCCGACGTCGATATGGCCGTGATCTATCAGGTGGGCCTGTCGGACGAAGCGGCGACGAATGCCGCCTATCGCATCACCGATACGGACGAATTGATTCAGGCGCTCTCCGGCCAATTGCTTGTTCGATATCTATCGAGGAATACGTTGCTGAACCTGCTCGGACAAAGCCGCGAGACATTCTCCAAAGATTTCCAGACCGCGCTGCAAAAACAATTGGATGACCTATCCGCCGGTATCGAGGTGCTCGCGATCTCGATCGAAGCCATTCATCCGCCTCCAGGTGCCGCGAGCGCCTATCACGACGTCCAGGCCGCCGAGATTCGGGCCAATGCGCATATCTCGCAAAGCCGGGGCGACGCCGCGCGAAGCCAAAAATTCGCTGAGCTGGAAGCCAATAGCGACCACAACAACGCCATCGCGGCTGCCTCAGAACTGGTCGGAGAGGCGCAAACCGCCAGCGTGTTGTTCGGCGGAGATCGACAAGCCTATGGCCGAAACGGCAACGCGTTTCTGCTGGAGCGCTGGTTCGACAATCTCAGCAAGGCGCTCGCCAAGTCGGAATTCGTGGTGATCGATCACCGGTTGAACGGTCAGGACGTCCCGACCTTGGACTTGCGCAATATGACCGTGCTGGCGCCGCCTCAAAGCCTGCCGCTGCCCTCGTCCGGTCGTCGCCCACCCGACGACCAGCCTCCGCCAAACCAGCCGCTTCGTGATGACGACGACGGGGACTAGAGGAACACTTTCATTCTTTCAGGGGACAAAACCGATGACAAATGCACAGCTCAACTCAAGCGATTCCCGCGCGCGCCGAATTGCGTCGGGACTTAGGGAATGGCTCGTCAAGAACGGGCGCTTTCTAGCCGCCGGCTTTATCGTATTCGCGGCCATCATTTCAGCTTGCGTGGTGCTTGTCGTGCCGGGGCAAGCCATCGTGGTCACGCGTCTCGGAAATCCGATACGCGTCATCACGGAACCCGGGCTTGCCTGGAAGGTTCCGGCGCCCGTCGAAAACACCATTCCGGTCGATCTGCGCCTCAAGACGACATCCAGCGGGCTGCAGGACGTCGGCACGCGCGATGGCTTGCGCATTCTCGTGCAAGCCTATGTGGCCTGGGAGGTTCCAAAAGATCCGACCCATATTCGCCAATTCCTCCGCGCTGTTCAGAACCAGCCGGATGTAGCGGCGGAGCAATTGAGAAGCTTCATCGGCTCGTCATTGGAAATCACGGTCAGCAGTTTCGATCTGGCCAATCTGATCAATACCGACGCGGCAAAGATCCAGCTGGGTCAGCTTGAAGACCGCCTTCGGGGGCGAATCGATCAAGAAGCGCTGAAGGTCTATGGAATCACGATCCGGCAAGTCGGAATCGAACGCCTGACTCTGCCCGCCGAGACGCTCGCTGCCACCGTGGCAAGAATGCAGGCCGAGCGCGCCACTGTAGCGGCGGAGCGCGAAGCCGATGGCCAGCGCGTGGCCGCCGAGATTGTCTCAAACGCGGACCGGGATTCGCGCGTTCTGATCGCGAAGTCGAAAGCCGACGCCGCCGCCATCGATGCGAAATCGCGGGTCGAAGCGGCCGAAATCTACGGCAAAGCCTACAGCGACAATCGAGATCTCTATACGCTCCTTCGTTCCTTCGACACGCTCAACACGGTGGTGAGCAGCAATACGCGGCTAATCCTGCGGACGGATGCTGCACCTTTCCGGGTCCTTGTCGATGGGCCGGGAAGAGCCGCCGGAACCTTGCCTGCGACAGCGCAGAGGAGGCCGTGATGAACGACGCCACGCCAAGAGACGCCGCCCAAAAAGACAGCGCCGAACCCGAAGGCGCGTGGTCGCAATCGGTCGCCTTGTCGTTCCGTTTTCTCTTCCTCGCGGTCTTAGTGCTGGGTATCGGCTGGGCGTTTTCCAACGTCCGGGTGGTTCCGCCCGACAGCCGTGCGCTCGTCCTTCGCTTCGGCAATGTCGTTCGTCAGGAGGGCGCGGGCCTGCTGTTGGCCTTGCCGCAGCCGATGGAGCAAGTGGTCATCCTGCCCTCGGCCGATCGTCAGATCGAATACGCCATCAAATCCTACGCTGCGCCTGGCGTCATTATCGTGTCCGGCACGATTCCGTCGACGGGGCGTGCCGTCTTGGTCAGCCAAAATCCCAGGCAGAATTCGGGGATGTTGTTGACCGGAGACATGAGCGTCATCCATCTCGACGCGACTCTGTTCTATCGGATCACGGATGCGACTGCCTATGTACTGTCGGCCGAACATGTCACCCCCGCCTTGGAGAGGCTCTTTGTCGCCGGCGCGGTCTCCGTCATCGGGAAGCGCGATCTCGACACCATCCTGGTCGCGCGTCCGGAATTGGAGACGCCCAGCGGAACGGCGCGGGCCGGACGCGAGCGCCTCCGCACTGACCTGATGAATGAAGTCAATCGCCGCCTGGCCGATCTGGAGAGACAGGGCGCGAGTCTGGGCATCACGGTCGGACGGGTGGATTTGCTGCCCTCAATTCCGGGCGAGGCGAAAACAGCTTTTGATTCCGTCCTTGTCGCCTTGCAGGAAGCCGAAACGAAAGCTGCCCAAGCGCGCACTCAGGCCGAGATGCTGGCGCAGAGAGCCAATCAGGAACGGGATCGCGTCATCACCGATACCCAGGCAAAAGCGGGAGAACGCGTGAACGATTCAAAGACGCGCACGGTGGCAATCACCGCCCTTTCGCAAGGGTCTCCTGGTCTCTCCGGTGATGCGCTCACCTCACAAATCTACAATGACAGGAT
>JAXDMY010000006.1:0-3474 GCA_034665805.1 Alphaproteobacteria bacterium | reverse complement strand
CGAAAAATCGCTGCCCCAGAACGACCTCCGGGCGCCGAATGTCTCGATGACGCGCTTCAGCGGATCGTGGAGATTGCGGAACGGATAGCTTTGCGTCGAATAGCAGGGGAGCGCAGAGACCTTGACGGACACGTTGGCATAGCGCGCCAATTCGCAGACTCTCTCAGCCCCGGCCATTGCGTGTTCGTCCATGGTCTCGCGGGCGAAGCCCATGTGGTCGATGATAATTTTTAGACCCGGGTGGCGCGCGGCGATGGCGGCGATCTCTTGGAGCCGTTCGGGCGCGTGGACCATCACCGGCATTTGCAGGCGCTCGGCGGCGGGCCAGAACCAATCGGCGGCGCCATTGGTCAGCAACGGGCGATCATCGTCGCGATGAAACGTCAGTCGCACGCCCAGCGTACCGCGCTGATGTTTCATCGCCACCAGCCGCGCGGGCGCGGAAGGATGGCCGAGAAGCAGCCGGCCCATGACGGCAAAGCGGTCCGGGTGTTGCTGGGCTGCGGCCAGACACAGATCGTTGCGGTCCCCGTCCAGGGATGGCGGGATCAGGATGGCGCAATCGACGCCTGCCCTATCCATCTGAGTCAGCAGGTCTTCCTGTCCCAGCGGGACGGGAAGGTGGGCCCGGTTTTCCATTCCCTCGCCCCATGGGCGCTCGGGGGTGTTGGCGGCCCAGATATGCACCTGCGTATCGACGATAATAATGGCGAGCGCTCCCAATTCGGCAATTTGCACAAACCATAGCAGGGCCGTCGCGGCGATAAACTGTTAAACAATTGGTAGTGAAATTCATCCTTTGCCACGGTCTCGCGCTAGAGTCCCACAGGCCAAGTCCAGGACGCCGATGGCGAACAACGACGCGATTACCGCGCAGTTCTCCGCGGTGCGATACAGCCCGGCGCGGCTGCTCGTGCCGCTGACGATCTTTTCGGGCGCGCTGCTGCTTTTCGCGGTCGAGCCCCTGATCGCGAAGATGATCCTGCCCTGGTTCGGGGGATCCGCCGAAGTCTGGATCACCTGCCTGTTGTTCTTCCAGGCCGCGCTCCTCATCGGTTACCTCTATGCCCATGTCCTGACCACGCGTGTCCCGCCCGCATGGCAATGGCGCACGCATGTGTTCCTGCTGACGGTGAGCCTTCTCTTTCTTCCCATCATTCCGAGCGAACACTGGAAACCGGCTGGGGGCGAGGAACCGTTGCCGTTCATCCTTGCGCTTCTTGCCGCGACCATCGGGCTGCCCTTCGTGCTGCTTTCGGCGACGGGGCCGCTGACCCAGGCATGGCTGTTACGCTCGGACTCGCGAGCAAACCCCGGGCATCAAATCTACCGGCTTTATGCGCTCTCGAATCTTGGCTCCTTGATCGCGCTGTTGAGCTACCCGGTTCTGATCGAACCGTGGCTGCCCACGCGCCAGCAGGCCTGGAGCTGGTCGTTGATCTATCTCGTCTTTGCCATGTTGAGCGCGGTAGCGGCATGGACCACCCGCGACGCCGCCGCAGAAATCGATCGAACGTCGGTGGATGAGCCCTACCCGAAAATCCGCGATCGCGTGCTCTGGTTTGTGCTCGCTTTGTGCGCGTCCGCTACGCTGCTTGGCGCCACCAACCACATGTTGCGGAACATCGCTGCTATTCCGCTTCTCTGGGTGCTGCCGCTCAGCCTTTATCTGCTGAGCTTTATCATCTGTTTCGACAATCCGCGCTGGTACTACCGCCCGGCGTGGTACGCGCTCTTTACAGCCGCCTCCAGCGCGATGATCTATTACGCCCGGAACTTCTTCGTCAGCGATTATGTCGCGCAGCTCGCTTTGTTCAACGCCGGCCTGTTCGTGATCTGCATGGTGTGTCACGGCGAATTGGCAAGTTTGAAGCCGTCGCCGCGCCACCTCACTTCCTTCTACTTAACCATTGCGGCCGGGGGGGCAGCGGGTGGCCTTTTGATCGCCGCGGTTGCGCCCGTCCTATTGCGCGACGATTACGATCTTGCCCTTCTCTTGCCGTCCGTCACGCTGCTGGTGATCTGGCTGGGATGGCGGCGCATTCCTGCAGCCGAGCCGGCGTGGCTACGTTGGAGCGGGCTTCTCTTCCCGCTCTATCTTTGGTTGTTTCTGACCGGGTCCCTGGCGCTCTATCTTCGCGCCGATCTCGCGGACGTTCTCGTTTCCGTCCGGAATTTCTACGGCCCTCTCAGAGTCACGCTTCGTCCGGCGACCGCCACCGGCGCGGAAATCATCATGCTTCGCAATGGCAATATCGTCCATGGCCGGGAGTTCACGGCCCAGACCAAACGCTGCGAGCCCGTCAGCTATTATGCGCCTGCGTCAGGCATCGGCTTGGCGATACGGGAAATGGGCAAGAATGGACCGCTCAATGTCGGGGTGATCGGGTTGGGCGCCGGCACCATTGCGGGCTACGGGCGCAAGGGCGACACGTTCCGTTTCTACGAGATAAATCCGCAGGTGCGGGACTTGGCAATGGGCGCGTTCCATTATCTCTCCTGCCCGGCAGAATCGAGCGTCGCGCTCGGCGACGCGCGGCTCTCGCTCGAACGCGAAACTCCACGCAATTTCGATGTTCTCGCCCTTGATGCCTTCACCAGCGACGCCATCCCCGTGCACCTGCTCACCACGGAAGCGTTCCGGCTCTACTGGCGGCACCTCAAACCGGACGGCATTCTGGCTGTCCACGTCTCGAACCGCTACGTCGATTTGGCGCCCATTGTCGCGCGCGCGGCGCAGGAGAATGGAAAATTCGCACGGCTGATTACGAATGTCGGCGATGATTTCGATGTCGTCGTCGATGGGTCCTATTGGGTGTTGGTATCTGCGCCGATTTCTTTTCGCGGTTTCCGGCCCAGGGGCAGCCCATTGCCATCGGTCCGCGCGCCTGGACAGACGATTACAGCAATCTCTGGCAATCGCTGCGCTAAATCACCGCTCCGGGAAATTCCCAAAGCCGCCATAACCGCCGAAGCCGCCGAACATCGGAAAATCGCATCCCCCCGGATAGGGTGGATTTTTCGGCGTATAGCCGCCACGCGGCAGAGCCGGGCGCGCCGGTGCGTTTTGCGCCGTCGTCGCGGCGACTTTCTTCAGCAACGGATTGGCGGATGGATTCTCCGATGGTGTGAGGCCGGAAATTTCCAGAACGAGCTTGCGCCGCAAAGCGCGCGCGAAATCTCCGAAACCTTTGGCCACAAGCACGAAAGAGCCGGGACCGCCGATGACACAGCCTTGAAAATATTTGTCGAGGTCTTGCGGTGTCGAGTCATCGATGATCGGAAGCGCGTTGATGGTGATGCCTTTGGCGAGCACCTCGTCGCGCGCAGCCAGAACCGGGCGGCCGGCGTTATTGACGCCGTCCCCGGACACATCGATGACTTGCTTGGCGGAACGGAAGGGACCTCTCTCGAGCATGCGTTGCGAGAGCTCCAGCGCATCGGAGATCGAGGTGCCCCGGCCCGAATGCCGCT
>JAXDMY010000005.1:0-3078 GCA_034665805.1 Alphaproteobacteria bacterium | reverse complement strand
CCTTGTCGCGAAAGATTGCCGACATCTATCTGGCTGGAGAACTCAAATCCACACTCGACAAATCGGTATCCAAACAAATCGAGATCAAAATCGATCCAAAGATACTCGACGCCTATGTCGGGGACTATGCTTTAAGCCCTACGTTCATACTCACCTTTACAAAGGAAAACGACCAGCTGATGGCACAGGCGTCGGGGCAGCCAAAATTTCCCGTTTTCCCCTCGTCGGAGAACACATTCTTCTGGAAAGTTGTAGATGCGCAGTTCACCTTCGACAAACCAACGGAAAGTGGTGCGATAGCCGGTGGTGTGCATCATCAAAATGGCCGTGATACTCCCGCGAAAAGAATTGATCGCGCGGGACTCAGGCCTGCGAAGGAGTGTGAGGGAGACTTCTACAGTGATGAACTGAACGTGATTTACACCTTTATGTCCAGGGATGGGAAATTGGTTCTACGCTTTCCGCGAGGGGACGTTCTGTTGAGCCAGACTGCTTCGAATGCATTCACCGCGGGATTTCCAGTCGGCGCATTCCAATTTACTCGTAGCGCAAACAACGACTGCAACGGGTTCACAATAAATGATGGGCGTGTTCAGAAGCTGCATTTTGATAAGGTCAGAATAATGCCGCTTGAAATGGCTCATTAATTCGCCACGAGGGCGAGCGGCGGCGGGATCGCCGGCCCCCGGATCAAGTCCGGCGCTGGCCGGCCATGGTGAGAGAGTAAGCGATCTTAAGGCGCGATGTCTTCCAGGCGCCGGTTGCGGGTCTCGATCATCTGCGTGGCGGCAATGGCCCCCACCAGAGCCACCCCGGCGAACATCAGGAACACCGAGGAAATGCCGTGGGATACCATCATCACACTCACGACGAGCGGGCCTGCCGCCGAGGCAAGCCTAAGCCAGCAGGTCCCCGCCGCGGTCCCGATCGCACGCATGCGCGTGGGATAGATCTCGGGCGTGTAGAGATAGAGCACGGTGTTGATGGTGCTCATGACGCCGTAGCTGAGCGTGACGAAAATCACCACGCGGGCCACATCGTCGGCGCCGGATAATCCTAAAGGCAGAAGCAGCAATCCCCCGATGACGAACGAGACCGTCATCCATGTCTTGCGGCCGATGCGATCGATCACGAAGATACAGACCAGCAGCACCAGAATCTGCGTCGCATTGGTCAACAGCGCGAAATTCAGCGAGGCCTGCAAAGGCAGATGATAAACCGTGTTGTAGAGCGTCGGCATCCAATTGTTCAGGCCGTTCGTGACGCCATAGGCCGTCGCCCAGATGGCCCAGACGATGAGCGTGCGCCGGCGATAAAAGGGCGAAAACAGCTCGCTCCAGCGGCTCTTCTGTGACGCAGCAACAGACACGGGTTGGGCGGCGACGGGGCTGCGCTTGCTCGTGCTCGCTTCGAGGCTGCGGATGATGGCCTCGGCTTCCGCGTGGCGCCCCTTTCGGATGAGCCAACGCGGCGATTCCGGCAGGCGCGAAACCAAATAGGTGATGATCAGCCCGGGGACTGTGCCGATCAGGAAGAGGATGTTCCAGCCATAGACGGGGACGAGCTGCGCGCCGGCGACGGCGGCGGCAAGAAAGCCGATAGGAAAGATCAGCTCGTACAGCAGGAAGAATCGCCCGCGCCCATGCGCGCGCGACAATTCGTTGATGTAGGTGGCGGCGACCGGCATTTCGCCGCCCACGCCGATGCCCTGAATGATCCGGCACACGAACATCTGGAAGAAATTGCCGGAGAATGCGCAGGCGAGGCTCACCACCGCCATGATCAGCGCGGCATAGGTTGCGCTCATCACGCGCCCGATTCTCTCGCCGAGCCAGCCAAAGATCAGTGCGCCCGCAAATTGCCCGAAATAGCTTGCCGCGAGCAGATAACCCACTTCGCCGGGGGTGAGATGCCATAGCTGGACGAGAACCGGCGTGGCGGAGGCAAGAGACAAAGCGGTAAAGGCGTCGAAGAAGGTCGCGCTGCCCATGATCACGCGCGGGCGGATATGCCATCGGGAAAAGGGCACGGACTCGATGCGTGCGATCAGCTCGGCGGCTTTGGCGGAATCGCCAAGCGGGAGGCCTCCGCCCGCTGGGCCGCCGCCCGCTGCGTTCGCATCCCATATCCGCTCTGCGGACATCAGACGCGCTCCATCAGCCGTGAAATTTCCCCCGCGACCTCATCGGGACATTGAATGGGCGTGAGATGGCGTCCCCCGGAAATAATCTTCAGCGACGATTGGGGGATGGCTTCGTGCAGGGCCTTGGCCATGGCGACAGGCGTCGCATAATCCTCCTCGCCGACAACGACGGAGACGGGCATCTTGAAGGAGGGCAGGTAGTGCCGCAGATCCGCGTCGCCCAGAAGCGCACAGCTCGCCGCGTAACAGGCAAAATCATTGTTGAGGAAGACTTGCGTCGCGCGTCCGACTTGCTTCGCATTCCCCTCGCGCCATTTGTCCGAGAACCAGCGCTGCACCTGGAAGTCGATCAAACCACCCATGCCTTTGGCCTCGGCCGCGGCGGCGCGTTCGCGAAATTGCTTGGGCGCTTCGGGCCCATACCAGGCGGTGGTGTCAATCAAAGCGAGCGCGCGGGCGCGTCCGGGATAGATGCCGGCCAAGGCCTGCGCCACGCAGCCGCCCATCGAACAGCCCGCTATGGTGGCATTGCTCCACCCGACATGATCCATCAACTCGGCAAGATCGCGTGCGAAAAGCTCGACCGTGAAATCCATATGCGGCCGGCCGGATTGGCCATGGCCGCGGGCGTCGTAGGTGAGAATCTCCGCTTGTCCCGCAAGCCGCTCCGTCACCCCGTCCCAGACGCTCCGGTCAAGCGCCAGCGAATGAATAAGGACAAGGCGGGGTCCGAGCCCGTTCCTTGCCGCATAAAGCGAATAAAAGATGGAGCAGGCGTCGGAGGTGGAAAAAGCGCCATTTCTTGCCGTCATATGTCCCTAGTATCCCGATTCCGAAATTCGCACGATCTCGATATCTCTTAACGAATTTCGGAATCGAAGGACACTAGCAACTTATTGATTCCTAGTGTCGTTTCGGTTTCGAAGTTCGCCCGG
>JAXDMY010000004.1:0-10568 GCA_034665805.1 Alphaproteobacteria bacterium | reverse complement strand
CCGGACGGCGGAATTAAACTTCAGTAATCCGAACGACGCCGGTAAAATTTTTCCATCCGCGGTTGGAGCGAATGAACGTTACGGGAGTTTCAGGAGTATCCGGGTGAATAGCGTGATGGGGGCTTGCCGGCAATGAATGACCTTGCTCAAAACTTGCGGTCGCCTGTGCGAATTCTCGATCGGGCGGCGGGCTCCATTGCTGCCCGGTTTGAGCGACAGGTCGCGCTGACACCCGACAATCATGCAGTCCTTACCGATACTGGCGCGGTCACATATCGGCAACTGGACGAGATGGCGGGTTTCGTCGCCAACGAGATCCTCTCGAAATCCGCTGAGGACCAATCGCCTGTCGCCTTGTTGATGAAGGACTCGCTTTCGTCCATTGCGGCGATGCTTGGTGCTGCGAAGGCCGGGCCGGGTCTTTATTCCGTTCGATCTGAATTTTCCGGAAGGCTACATCGCCGAGACAATCAAGGATTCCGGCGCTTCGTTGGTCCTCACCAATGCAGAACCCACCGAGCTCTTGGAGAGGGTACGCGGCGCACGCGTATGCGTTCTGCAATTCGACACATATCGCGTCAAACATCCCACCATTCCCCAACGCAAGAACGCGGTTCATCCGAGCAGTGCCGCCTATATTCTCTACACCTCCGGATCGACGGGAAAAGCGAAGGGTGTGGAGCTCAGTCATGAATTCCTGCTTCGTTACGTCGATCTGTGGTCGGGTAGATTTGAGATCGGAAGCGGAGATCGAATGTCCCTTCTATTCTCGTGCAATTGGGGCACGGGGATGCACAACGCTTTCGTCGCATTGCTCAATGGCGCCTGTGTTTGTCCTTTCGATATCCGCACAAGGGGAGCCGGCGCGCTCTCCAATTGGCGCTCGGAACTCGGAATAACGATCCATGTCACGACCAGCTCCCTGTTCCGCACCTGGATCGCGACCCTGTCCGACGAACGGCGCTTCCCCAAGCTGCGTCTCATCAGGAATGCGACCGAACCGCTTTACAGCGAGGACATCGCTCGGGCGGGCCGCTTTTTCACGCGAGGCTGCCAAATTGTCCACACCATGGGGACGACGGAGACCGGAACGGTTGCGATCAATAGCCTCGACCTGACGATTTCTCCGGAAGCAGGCGTTCTGCCTGTGGGGCACGCCGCGGCAGGCGTCGATATCCGCATCGAGAATGAAGCGGGAAAGCCGGTGAAAACCGGCGAGATAGGTGAGATTGTCGTCTCCGGCCGCTATCTTGCGTTGGGTTATTGGAAGAACGCCGCTCTCACCGACGCCGTCTTCCGTAGCGAACCGAACGACCCCACGAAGCGCTCATATCGCACGGGCGATTTCGGACGCTGGCGCAGCGACGGCCAACTCGAATATCTCGGCCGCAAGGACCGCAAGGTTAAGCTGCGCGGGTTCACAGTCGAGCTGTTTGAGATTGAACGCGCTTTGCTGCGCTTATCCGATGTACAGGACGCCGTCGTTGTCATTTCGGGAGACAATCCGGATCTCGCTCAAGTCGTGGCTTACATCGTCGGGCCCAAGGATCGGTCACCGGGTGCCTCGCAATCGATTGCTTTGAGGCTTGCCGCGCATCTGCCCGCACATTTGATTCCATCGGACATTGTCATTCTGGATTCGATGCCTCTCACGGAACGCGGGAAGGTCGATCGCGCTGCGCTGGTTCAACGATCCACCCGGCAGAAAGCTCCCGGCGCGCTCTATCGCGCGCCGACAGATGATATAGAGCGCGCGCTGGCACGCATCTGGCGCAATGTTATGAAGCTGCCGAAGCTTGGCATGGACGACAATTTCTACACCCTGGGCGGGACGTCCTTACAGGCGTTCCTGACTTTCGCGCAAATTGCGGCGGAGTTCGACCGCGACATGCCACCTACCACGATGATCGCGGCTCCGACCATCGCCGCGCAAGCTGCGTTGCTGCGCGATCCGGCGCCGGCATGGGCCTCGTCATCGCTCGTGCCTTTTCGCGTCACAGGCTCCGGCCAACCCTTGTTCGTCGTGCATGGCGGCTATGGCGACGTCATGTTCATACGCGAGCTCGCACTGCATCTTAAAAGCGACCGGCCGGTATTCGGAATATCACCGCCGATTTTGGACGGAAGCCAACGCATTCCGCGCGATATGGAAGCCTTGGCCGCCGCCTATCTCGCCGAAATCCGCAAAATACAGCCCGAGGGGCCATATGTTCTCGCCGGATACTCTTTTGGCGGATGGGTCGCTTTGGAAATGGCGCAGCAACTGCGCCGTCGGGGTGAAGCCGTCGATTTTCTTGGGATCATCGATACGAATGCCGGGGCCACCCGGGCAAAGCGTGAAACCAGTCCCGCACGCGCCAAGCGTCACATGCGTGCTCTGCTCGTTCGGGATTTGCGCGGCACCCGATCCTACCTCCGCGTGCGCGTGAGGAAGAGTCTCGCTTACAGTTTCGCGGCGGCGTCTCTCCACGTGGCGCCACATCTGCCAAAATGGGTCAGAACACGCCTTTTTCGTCCGCCACGTTACATTTTGCGGTCCGATCTCTATTGGGGAATATGCAAACGCATCGCGCATCGGTATGTGGCAAAACCCTATGCCGGCCGCGTGGTGATGTTCAGCGCTAAGGGAATGACGAATCCGCAGCGGGCATTCTGGGGACCGCTCGCGCTTGACGGTCTGACAGCGTTTGAGATTCCGGCGGGACATTCCCAAATGGTGTTGGCGCCCCACAGCGCAACACTCGCCGCGGCATTTGATGCCAGCCTCGCCAGCAGCTAGTCGCGAGAGCGACCGCTAGCGGCGACAACCCAGAATTGCGAAGACTATCGGGGCGGCTCATCATACGGCGCTTTCGCCTGGCGGCGGCGACGCGATATACTGCGGCTTGTATCTGGCCGCCTCTTCATCATGCGCGAGACAAAAGAGAGAATGCCTATGTCTGAGATTGCTCTGTGAGGGCCACACACAAATGGCTGGCCGCCGGGGGCATTTTGGCCGGTGCGCTTTGCGGCGCCGCGCTGACATTCGCAGCGGACTCAGGGCCGCGCGGCGTGCCGGATTTTTCCGCAAACGATGTGAGCTGGGAAGGCGTGGGCATGGAATTCATGCCGCCGCCCAGCGGGCCGGGTCCCGTCGTCTCCGATAAGGACCATCCCTTCATCAGCAATCAGGTCGCTCTTGCAACCGGCAAACAACCTACGTTTCGCGTCTCGGATCTGACGAATCCGATTTTGAAGCCGTGGGTCGTTGCAGACCTGAGAAAGGTCAACGAAGCGGTGCTGGCCGGCAAACCGATGTTCAACCGCGAAGTGAGATGCTGGACGCCCGGCGTCCCCGCATTTCTGCTCGATCCGGGGCAAATGTTCATCATTCAGACGCCCAAGGAAGTCTGGCTGATCGGGCATGACGATCACCGTGTGCGCCGCGTCTATCTGAATCAGAGGCATTCGGCGCGCCCCAAGCTGTCCTGGTATGGCGAATCGGTCGGCCATTACGAGGGCGACACGCTGGTGGTCGATACCATCGGGCTGAACGACAAGACGCTGATCGACAATTTCCGCACCCCTCATACCGATCAGCTCCATGTTGTGGAACGGTTCAGGATCATCGATGGGGGCAATACGCTCGAGGCGATGGTGACCGTCGAGGATCCGGGCGCCTTCAACATGGCGTGGTCGGGGATCCAGCGATTTCGGGCGGTGCATTTGGGTCCGCTGCCCGAAAAGGCCTGCGCGGAAGATACGGAGAATTTCTTCCATTACGATCTCGAGCCGATTCCGCAGGCCGACAAGCCCGATTTCTGAGCGGGGCAGCAGAACCATTAAGCGCGCGCGTCCAGGAACACTTGCTTGAATTTCTCCATCACTGGGCCGGGAGCAAACTGTTTCGAATATTTGTCCCAGCTTTGTGCGCCTATGAACTGCTTGCTGAGGCTGAGCAGAAAGAGCACCAGGTCCTGCCTGGTGTTGTAGAGCAGCGCCTTGTCGCCCAGAATCTCGATGTGGCTGCGCCCATAGGAACCGCCGAATGTGATCACGGGCTTTTGGCGGCTGGAAAACTCGCCACAGGCCAGACCGAAGGATTCACCCAGTCTCTGGGCGTGAATCATCGCATCGCTGGTGTTGATGAAGCGCGTCTTGAATTCGGCATCGGAATTGCCGGGCAGGAAGATTGCCCGCTCATGGGAAAGGAAGGGCGGATAATTCATGAACAGAAAAATCAGGTCCCGGCGCTTCTGCAGCGCCTCGGCGATAGCCGCAGGCACAAAAGGCACATTGAAGGAATCCTCGCCCCCATAGGAGGCGATCACCAGCGCGTCCTTGGGAATGTTGAGGTGCTGACGCAGGTCCTCGTCACTCTCCGGCAAATTGACCATATGCGGCACGTAGGGAAGCGACCCGTTGGAGGCAAATTTCGACAGCCACTCCGAAACGAAGGCGAACACAGTGCCATGGACTTCATGCGCGGGCACACCGAAGACCGCGTGGACAAGGGTCGGAACGGTGTTGGAGACTTTCCCGTCCTTGCTGCCCGCCTTGATGAAATAGGCCCGATCGCAGCGCGCTGTCCCGATGATGCCGTCCAGTTCGGAAAAATCGGCATAGGCGTGGACGGAAAAATTCTTCTGGAACTTCTCGATCACCTGCGGGGCGTTTTCCTGCCGGTTGCGGTCATAGGCGATGACCGATTCATTGCCGAGAATCGTCTGGTTGGAATAGGCGTAATCGAACAGCGCGACTTCCGTGCCCCGAATCCCAAGATGATTGGAGTGAAACAGGATTTTCATATAGCGAACGACAATCGCCGACGAAAAGGTGCAGGCAAGATCCCGCTAATAGCGGCGGAGCAGGCCGACGAGAGTACCCTGAATGCGCACGCGATCCGCGCCATAAAGCCGCGTCTCATAAGCGGGATTGGCCGCCTCGAGCGCGATGGAATCGCCGCGCCGGCGAAGCCGCTTCAGCGTCGCCTCATTGTCGTCGACGAGGGCCACCACGATGTCGCCCGTGTTCGCGCTATCCGCCTTGCGGATGAGCACGGTATCGCCGTCGAGGATGCCTGCGTTGATCATCGAATCTCCGGTGACCTCCAGGGCATAATGTTCCCCGCTGCCGAGAAGCGTCATTGGTACCGATATTTCGTTACCGCGATTTTGCAGCGCTTCGATCGGCGTACCCGCAGCGATTCGCCCCATGACCGGAATCGGCATGACGCCATCGCTGTCGCGGTGTCGCAAATGAACCGCCGCCTGCCTCGCATCGGCCGGGATGCGGTTTTCCAGCCGGTGATCGCGCGTGTCGCCGCGCGGCACTCTCGCGCCGGGCTCAAGCCTGGTCAGCCGCTGCGCCTGATTGCGGGTGGCGGCAGGCCGCACGCCCTCGGCCGCATTTTCCGGCAACCGCACGATCTCCAGCGCACGCGCGCGCTTTTCGAGCCGTCGGATATAGCCGCGCTCCTCAAGCGCCGTGATCAGGCGATGGATGCCCGATTTCGAGCGTAGGTCCAGCGCGTCCTTCATCTCGTCGAAGGATGGCGGAACGCCCGACTCGCGAATGCGCTGATGGATGAACATCAGGAGCTCATATTGCTTCTTGGTCAGCATGGGATCCCCGATTTTGCGCTCTAGGAGCGCGAGCGAACAAAGCCGCAACAGCGCGAATCGTTCTACTTTAGTTCTTGCGATGGGTCAACGCCGTGAGCAAGTCCGCCCACGTTCTCAATTGAAACACCACCTCAAAAGACCGTTCGCTCGGTTGACGTAGGAGGTGATGCCAATTGTGCGCACCATGTCGGCGAAGGGAGACTGCGGACCACGCCGGAGTCCTCAGCGAAAACCCTGCATTGGAAGATGGGATATTTCGACCTGACCGAAAGTTCGGACTGGAATGCGCCCATTGATCATGTGCGTGCCCATGGCGCAGAAGGCGACTGGAGACCAAGTCAGCGAGATTGAGACGGTACGGCACCGCGAGGACACACTGATGCGCATGCTCGCGACGCCTGGCACTGTCTCAGTTTGAAATTTCCATGCACAAAATGTCCCTGATTTGGGCACTGATACAATTTGACGATTATTGCAAAAATTGAAACGGCTTAGGCTTGGCTGTATTCTAGATGGATGGCGCACTTCCGCGTAGTCCGCGTTCGGCAATCAAGGGACGTAATTGAGGAAGCCTGGGCTGTCGAAAGATCGGCGCTCGGTGAAAAAGCGGGTATTGTCAGCCGCCTATTTCCGAGCAGAGCGGACGCGAAAGCGGAAGCCAACAGGCCGGCCGCGCAAGAACCCGAAGAGACCGGGAAATAGACGCCCAAGGAACTCGAGACCAGAAATGGAACTTACGATTATCCCGATCTATCAGCCTGCGCCGGTAGTCATGCGCTCGCCTTCCGCACCCGTTAGAGCCGTTTTGGTTTGACTGGAATCGACCAAATTAACCCGTGTCATTCCCGCGAAAGCGGGAATCCAGTTTCTTCATAGGCGCTCCTGGATGCCCGCTTTCGCGGGCATGACAATGGGACGGTTCGTTCCATTCCAAAACGGCTCTAATCCAGCATCAGCACGTCAACAATATCGCCCGCTTGGGCGGCCGGAGCATCCACCCGCCGGATGATCAAGCCGTCGGCCTCTGCGAAAATCTTCTGCATCGAGGAATCCTGCAGCGCGAAAGGCTCGGCGGAAAGAACACCATCGCGCCTGGCGATGCGCGCGCGAATGTAATCCTGCCGCCTGCCATTGGCTCGCAGCGGCGAGGCAAGCTGCGCTCTTGCGATCGGCGGCTCATACGCCATTCCCAGCATGGCTGCGATGGCGGGCTGAATGAACAGAACCGCGCACACCATCGCGGAAACAGGATTGCCGGGAAGGCCGATGAACGGCGTATCGCGCAGATGCCCGAAGATCAGCGGCTTACCCGGCCGCATCGCGATCCGCCAAAAATCGAGCGCGAAGCCATGCGGCTTTAATGCGCTCTGCACGAGATCATGATCGCCCACAGACGCGCCGCCTTGCGTCACGATCAAATCGGCGTCTTTCGCCACCGCGGGCAGTCCGGCGAAGGCTTCCGGCCGATCAGGCAGGATGCCGAAATCGGTGGCCTCTCCGCCCCAATTGCGCACCATCGCCTGCAGCGCATAGGTCGAGGATGCCACGATCCCGCCCTCCTTGCGTTGCTCGCCGGGCCGCGACAACTCATCGCCGGTTGCCACGATGATAATTCGCGGTTTTCGCGTGACGGAAATTTGCGGCAAATCGGCCGCCGCGAGCAGCGCGACATCGCGCGGCGAGAGACGGTGCCCGCGCGTGAGCAAGATTTCGCCGGCACGAAAATCCAGCGCGCGCTGGCGCACATTTTCCGCCGGCCTCGGGGCTTCCTTGATCACGACCAGCCCGCCCTTTAGGTCGGTATCTTCCTGGATGACCACGGCATCGGCGCCTTGCGGCACCACACCGCCGGTGAAGATGCGCACGGCCTCGCCCGCGCCGACCATTCCGGCAAACGGGCGCCCCGCGGGGGCATCGCCGATGATGGAAAGTTCTGCACCGGGAAGGGCGTCATGGGTGCGCACCGCATAGCCATCCATCGCCGACATGGGCGCCGGCGGCTGGTCCAATTTGGCGATCGCGTCCGCAGCCAGGACGCGGCCCGCCGCTTCGGCGATGGGCACAGCTTCGGGGAGAAGCGCGGCAAAACCGCGCGTGATTCGCGCAACGGCCTCGTCGACCGAGATCATCGCGCAGCCTTGCGGCCGAACATCTCATCGGTGCTGGCGCGCGCGGCTTTGGCCAGCCGCTCGGCGGATGCCGCCGGCAATGCGCGGGAGCGTCCCCTGAGATAGCCATAGAGTTCGTTCACCGGAACTTCCGCCGATTTGGCCCATTGGCTGACCTGCAATCGTCGCGCCAGCATGAACTTGCGTAAGGCTTCGCGCTCGCCTGTGGCGGGGAGGCCGCGGGGTGCGGCGGTTTCGTGGATCAGCACGCGTGGGATTGCCTTAGCAGGGCCCGCGGCCCCGGCGAGGCTGGCGGACCTGGCGGGACCTAAAGGTTTGGCTCCGGTTTTGGCTTGGCGCTCTCGTGGCGGTTTCTCGGGCGCCTGATAGCTGCCGCTCTTGCCGCCCGATTTCGTCAGCAGACGGATATTCTCGATGATTGCGCTTTTGTCCACCGCCTTGACCATGTCGTAGACGGTAAGGGCCGCCACCGCCGCCGCCGTCAAGGCTTCCATCTCGACGCCGGTCTGGCCCGTGGTCTTGGCGCTGGCGACAATCCGAAACCCGTGTCTGTCCTCAAGCGGGGCAAATTCAACTCCCGCATGGCTCAGCGCCAGTGGATGGCAGAGCGGGATCAGCTCCGATGTTTTCTTCGCCCCCATGATGCCGGCAATCCGCGCCGTCGCGAGCACGTCGCCCTTCTTGATCTCGCCTGCCATGACCAGGCGGAAAGCCTCTTCGGAAAGAACGATGATCGCTTCGGCGGATGCCATGCGCTCGCTCGCTTGTTTCTCCGACACATCGACCATGGAGGCGCGCCCCTGATCGTCGACATGGGAAAGTTTGCTCATGGACGTACCCCCGAAAGAAGCGCGTGGGTGGCTGCTTCCACATCGTCCGCGCGCATCAGGCTTTCGCCGATCAGGTAGGAGGTGATCCCGACGCTGGCAAGCCTCATCAAATCGGATGGCGTCGACAAACCGCTTTCCGCCACCACATGGCAGCCCTCGGGCACTAGCGGTTTCAATCGGATCGCGGTGCCGATGTCGGTGACGAAGGTCTTCAAGTTGCGATTGTTGATGCCGATGAGGTCTGCGTCCAGCGCTATGGCCCGCTTAAGCTCATCTTCGTCATGTACCTCCACCAGCGCATCCATGCCCCAAGCGCGCGCCGCTTCGATCAATTGCGCCGCAACGGAGTCTTTCAGCATCGCCATGATGACGAGGATGCAATCGGCGCCCAGTGCGCGCGATTGCACGATCTGGTAAGGCTCGAGCATGAAATCTTTGCGCAGCACCGGAAGCTTTGTCGCCTGGCGCGCGATCATCAGATCATCCTGCGCCCCCTGAAACGACGGCGTATCGGTGAGGACCGAGAGGCAGGTCGCGCCGCCGCGCTCATAGTCGCGGGCGAGTACCTCGGGGTCGAAATCCTTGCGGATCACGCCTTGGCTCGGGCTCGCTTTTTTGATTTCCGCGATAAGACCGGGCTGCCTTGCAAGTCTGGCGGCCTCCAGGTGCGCGCGAAACCCGCGCGGGGCAGGGGCTTCGCGCGCATCCGACATGAGAGCTCGCAGCGGCCGTGCATGTTTCGCGGCTGCCACTTCATTGCGCTTATAGGCGGCTATCGTGTCCAGAACGCTCATGCGCCGGCGCGCTCGCTGATGCGCGATTGCTCGAGGGCCGCAGCGGCGCGCCCCTTGTCGAGGGCCTCGGCCGCGAGCGCGACGCCTTCGGCGATGGTCTGCGCTCTGTCCGCTACGACCAGGGCAGCTCCCGCGTTGAGCAGCACGATATCGCGGAATGCATTTTTCGCGCCGGCAAAGATCTCGCGAATGGCGCGCCCATTTTCTTCTGCCGTGCCGCCCTTGAGAGCCGAAAGACTGGAGCGCTTCAAACCGGCATCTTCCGGCGCGATCTCGCGCAAGTCTACGTGGCCATGTTCCAGAACGGCAATTCGCGTGATGCCGGTTGTGCTCATCTCATCCAGTCCGTCGGCGCCATGGACGATCCAGGCTTTCTCCGCGCCCAGCTCGGCGAGCACATAGGCCACCGGCTCGAGCCATTCGCTTGCGAAAATCCCCATCAATTGCCGGCGTACGCCGGCCGGGTTGCAGAGTGGCCCCAACAGATTGAACATCGTGCGGAAGCCAAGCTCCTTTCGCACCGGCGCTACGTGCTTCATCGCCGGATGGTAGGCGGGCGCGAACAGGAACGCGAAGCCGGGCTTGATCAAACTCTTCTTCGCGGCCGCCGCATCATTGATGATCGGCACGCCGAGATATTCCAGCACATCGGCCGCTCCCGTGCGCGACGACATCGCGCGGTTGCCGTGCTTGGCAACCGGCACGCCGCAGGCCACGACCACGAAGGCCGCGGCCGTGGAAACGTTCAGCGTACCGGCGCCGTCGCCGCCGGTGCCGCAAACATCGATTGCGTCCGCTGGCGCATCGACCATAGTCATGGCCTGCCGCATGGCGCGCGCAGCGCCGGTGATTTCGGCGACCGTAGGACCCCGCACGGCGAGCGCCGTCAGGAATGCAGCCATGCGCGTTTCGCTCACGGCGCCCGCCATCATGGCGCCGAACGCCTCGGCGGATTCCGCCGCGCTCAGCTGATCGCCTGCTGCCAACCGCCGCAACAGGGTGGCGAAGCCGCCTTCTTGTTTGCTCATGCCAGGGCTGTGCGTGACGCCGTGCGCGCCAGCCTCAAAAAATTCTGCAGCAGCGCATGACCATGCGCCGAGGCGATGCTTTCGGGATGGAACTGCACGCCATGCACGGGGTGCGTCTTGTGCGCCACGCCCATGATGATGCCGTCATCGGTTTCCGCGGTGATTTCAAGAACGCCCGGCAGGG
>JAXDMY010000003.1:0-13625 GCA_034665805.1 Alphaproteobacteria bacterium | reverse complement strand
CGTTTGGCGCCACCACGGATTTGAGAGCCACGCTCTTGCCGATCGCGCTCTTCGTCTTGGGCGAGTCGACGAGGCCGTAGCCACGGACCCACACATCGTAATTCGCTTTGGGCAGGCCCGGGATCAGGAAACGGCCCTGGTCGTCGGTCACCACGATCTTCACAAATTTGGTCGGAAGATCCTTGGTTTCCGCGATCACCCAGACGCCCGCCTCGGGGCCCTTCGCGCCGGTCACCACGCCGCCGATCTCGTCGGGCTTGACCTGCTGTGCGCTCGCGGGTGCCGCGATGAATAGTGCGGTGCCCAACAGGCTCGCCGCCAACGTCCTCAAATACGACTTATGCGTCATGCTCATGCCCCGTTCCTTTTTCCGATGCGGTCCAACCTGCAGGGATTTGCTAGGTTTATCACCCCGGCCCGCCCAAAAGCAATGAAAAGGCCGCCAAACATGATGCTGACGGCCTGCCTTAATTAGTCATTATGCTCAAGGATTCGTGAAATCGAGAACAGCTTGGCCAAACAGCCCCGACAAACCTCCCGCCCCACCCTTTCGCGTGAAGTGATTCTCGCGCATCTCGCCGCCCATCCGGGCGATACCAAGCGCGATCTTGCGCGTGCTCTCGCCGTCAAGGGCGCGGAGCGCAAGCTCCTCAAACAGATCCTCGCGGACATGGCCGAGGAAGGGGTGATCGAGCGCGGCCGCAAGCGGAGCCTGGTGCCGGCGGGCGCCCTGCCTGAAGTGGCGGTGCTGGAGATTTTCGGCGAAGACCCGGACGGCGAACCCCTTGGGCGGCCAGTGGAATGGGCCGGCGAGGGTCCCGCGCCATCCATCCTGATTCTACCCGGACGCGAGGAGACTTCGGCTCCCGGACGGGGGATGCGCGTGCTGGCCCGCATCGCTCGGACCAAGGACGGGGCCACTCCTTACGAAGCGCGAATCATCAAACAATTGGGTGCAAGCGCCCATCGGGTCCTGGGTGTGCTTCGCCTGGAGCAGGGTCAACCGCCGCGGATCGAACCCATAGACCGCAAGACGCGCTTTGCCCTCGTCATCGACCGGGAGGAGTTGTCGGGCGCCAAGAACGGCGAACTGGTGCTCGCCGAACCCATGGCGCGACACGGCGCCGGCGGACCAAGGGGGCGCATCGTCGAACGGCTCGGTTCGATGGACGATCCCAAGGCCGTCAGCCTGATCGCCATCCACGCGCATGGCATTCCGACCGAATTTCCCCGCGAAGCGCTTCAAGAGGCACAGAGTGCAAAACCGGTCGGCATTCAAGGCCGCACCGACCTGCGGAAGATTCCGCTCATCACCATCGATCCGGAAGACGCGCGCGATCATGACGACGCGGTGTGGGCGGAGCCCGATTCCGATCCGTCCAACAAAGGCGGCCATATCGTCATCGTCGCCATCGCCGATGTCGCGCATTACGTGACACCGGGCTCGGCCCTCGACCGTGAAGCGGCAAAGCGCGGCAATTCGGTCTATTTCCCCGATCGCGTCGTGCCCATGCTCCCCGAGGCGTTGTCCGCCGATCTCTGTTCCTTGCGAGAGAATGAGGAGCGCGCCTGCCTCGCCGTGCGGATGGTGTTCGACTCCCGTGGGGTCAAGCGGCGCCACGAATTCTTGCGTGGGTTGATGCGTTCGGCCGCGCGCCTGACCTATGGCGAAGCGCAGCACGCCTTCGACGGCAAGCCCAATGCGCGATTGGCGCCGCTGCAGGCGAACATCATGCAGCCTTTGTGGAACGCCTATCGCGCACTGGCGGCGGCGCGCGATGAGCGTTCCCCGCTCGATCTCGATCTTCCCGAGCGTCGCATCATCATCGGGGCCGACGGCAAAATCGCCTCGGTCGCCTATCGCGAGCGACTGGAATCCATGCGGCTGATCGAGGAGTTTATGATCATGGCCAATGTGGCGGCGGCCGAATCGCTGGAGAAAACGCGCCAGCCGCTGATCTATCGCGTGCATGAGGAGCCCAGCCAGGAAAAGCTCTACGCATTTTCGGATTATCTGAAAACCATCGGCATGCCGTTTGCCAAAGGCCAGGTGATCAAGCCGGCCAGCTTCAATCGCATCCTCGCGCGCGCCAAAGGCACGCCCCATGAAGAGGTGATGAACGACGTCGTGCTGCGCACGCAGGCGCAAGCGATCTACGCGCCCGAGAATGTCGGCCATTTCGGATTGAACCTCGCGCGCTATGCGCATTTCACCTCGCCCATCCGGCGCTACGCCGACCTTGTGGTGCATCGCGCACTCATTCGCGCGCTGAAACTCGGCGACAATGGCCTTTCGGATTCGGAAGCCGCGCGCCTTCGCGAGACCGCCGAGCACATCTCCATGACGGAGCGGCGCGCCATGGCGGCGGAACGCGATTCGATCGATCGCTATGTCGCGGCGTTCATGGAGGATCGCGTCGGCGCCGTGTTCGACGCGCGCATCGCCAGTGTGACGCGGTTCGGTCTGTTCGTGCGATTGAAAGAAACCGGCGCCGATGGACTGCTCCCCATGCGATCTCTGGGCGCCGAATTCTTCCGGCACGATGAGAAACGCCACGCGCTGGTCGGCGACCGCTCAGGCACGACCTATCGTTTGGGCGATATCGTCCGTGTACGTCTGGCGGAAGCCGCGCCCCTGACCGGCGGATTGCGTTTCGAATTGGCGGGTGAAGCGGAACAGGAGCAACGGCCGGCGCGAGCACAAACGCGCCCTTCGTCGCGCCGGAGGCCAAAGAGACGGTGACGATTTGCCGGGACAAGAAAAACCGTTCCTCTTCGAGGATGACGGCCCGCGCTGGCCCATATCCAAACCGAAAGACGCAGCCTCGCTGATCCTGGTCCAACGGGGCAAACACGCGACCCGCGTCCTGATGGGCGAGCGCCACCGCAACCACGCCTTCCTTCCGGGGCGAGTTGTCTTTCCGGGCGGCCGGGTCGATATCGGCGATTTGCGCGTGGTGGTACCAACCGACCTCCGCCCTGAAATCCGCAGCAAAGTCGCGGTGGGGTCCTCACCGGAGAGGGCGCGCGGACTGGCTCTTGCCGCCGTGCGGGAGACCTTCGAGGAGACGGGCTACCTCGTGGGCGAGCGAAAGGACGCCCGCCCCGGCACGCGCTCTGCCGCATGGCGGCGATTCTTCTCGCAAACCCTCGATTTCGTTGCCCGCGCCATCACCCCGCCAGGCCGCCCGCGGCGCTTCGATGCCCGATTTTTCCTGGCCGATGCGGAAGATATCGCCCAAACCCTCGACCCCAAGGAGGCGAGCGGCGAGCTGCTGAGGCCGCTCTGGCTGACCTTCGCAGAGGCGCGGGCGGCCGAAATCCTGCCAATCACCAGCTGTATTCTGGACGAAGTCGAGGCCCGGCTGGCCGACGGCCCTGATCCGGGACGCCCGGTCCCCTTTTTTATCCCCCGGCGCGGGAGGGCGGTCATTGTGTCGCTATAGTCCTGCCTTCAATTTGCCACCAGCACAGGGTTTTATGCTAATGCTTTGATTATGACCGTTCGGTCATAACGGAAACACAAATCGAGGGAGTTCCCGTGGCTCGGATTCTGACAAAAGTGGTGCCTGTTCTGACGGCAAGCATCGCAATGGCTGGTTTCGTTCTGGTGATCGGAGGGGCCCAGGCCGCCCCAGCGCCCAAGGGCGATGCGAAAAGCGGTCAAGCAGTGTTCATGGACAATTGCGGCGTCTGCCATACGGCGGAAAAGGGCGCGGCGAACAAGATTGGCCCCAATCTGTTTGGCGTGGTCGGACGCAAGTCCGCAACGGCTCCGGCCTATATGTATTCGCCAGCCATGATGATGGCGGGCCTGACCTGGGACGTGCCGACCCTGCAAGTCTATCTGATGGGCCCGCAGAAGAAGGTTCCGGGAACCAAGATGGGCTTCCCCGGATTCTCCGATCCGCAGGATGAAGCAGACGCCATCGCCTATCTGGTAACGCTGAAATAGTTCTGCCTGTTTCGAACTGCCGCTCGACGCCTCAATGCTCTTGAGACGCGGGCGGCAGTTTTATTTTGCGCCGTTCCAGCGCGCGCTTCGGTATGTCTTGACTTGGGAGGGCGGCTCAGTAGGTTAGCCGCCCTTCGCTTTGGATCACGAGGACGACGCCATGGGCAAGCCAACCACCGTCAAGATCAGGCTGAACAGCGCGGCCGATACCGGCTTTTTCTATGTCACGAAAAAGAACACGCGGACCATGACGGAGAAGATGTCGGTCAAGAAATACGACCCCAGGGTGCGCAAGCATGTGGAGTTCAAGGAAGGCAAGATCAAATAGATTTCGCATTTTCCTTGTTTGGGAACTCCGCGTTTACCATTCCCGCTTAGCCTCCGCTGCCGCCGCTCTTGCGGCGAGGGAGGCCCTATGTCGATTGCCGAGACCACATCGCGCATGCGAAGCACGCCGGGCCGTTATCCCGTCGACATCCGGTTCAGCGTGCCGTTCCTCCCACAGCCCTTCTTCGTCACCCTGATCGCGGGCTCAGAAAAGCGGGGACCTCAACGCCTGATCCAGGAGCGCGAACGCCATCCCCTCAACAGCTGGGGCAACGTCGCGACCTTAGTGGCCTTCTCGACCATGTGCGGCACGGCGTTTTTCTTTTTCACGCTCGTGGCGGGCGCGCTCTAAAAAGACCTTTAGCCGGCGAAATACTGCACAATGTGGTGCAGGTCGGCCGCGCGCGCGGCAGAGACCTCGAACACGCGCCAATAGGCGCCGTTGAGTCTCAGCGGATCGACGAAGTGGGCCACCCAATAGAGCGGCCACAGATTGGCCACCAGCAGATTGTAGATGGAGAATTGCGGCCACGCGGCGGCATGGAATTGAGGGGCATACTGCATGGTCAGGGTCAGATACGCGAAGGTCGCGACCTGGCCAAAGAAATGTAAGCCGAAATGTAAGCGCATCGGGCCTTCTCCCCTGCCCCCGCCGGCTGGTTTTCCCGTTATGATACGGGAACTCCTAATTTCGCCTTAGCAGGGCTCTTCCCGAGGAGAAACGCATGAACGCCGCAATCGACTGGCGGACCGAGGCGAGCCGGATCAGTTTTCGTGACAAAGCCTTCATCGGCGGGCGCTTTGTCGTCTCGGCCGCTGGGGGGACCTTCGACAATATCTCCCCCATCGATGGGCGCGTCTTGGCAAAGGTCGCAGCCGGGGATTCCGAGGATATCGACCGCGCGGTGAAAGCGGCGCGTTCGGCCTTCGAGTCCGGCATCTGGGCGGACCAAGCGCCCAAAGCGCGCAAGCGCGTGCTGGTGAAGCTCGCCGAGCTGATTCAGAACCACGCCAACGAGCTCGCACTGCTCGAAACGCTCGACATGGGCAAGCCGATTCTGAATGCGCGCAACGGCGATGTGCGGGCAGTGGCCGAGTGCGTGCGTTGGTACGGCGAGGCCATCGACAAAATCTATGACGAAATCGCGCCGACGCCGAAGACGGCGCTGGCTCTCATCACGCGCGAGCCCTTGGGCGTTGTGGGCGCCGTCGTGCCGTGGAATTTTCCCCTGCTGATGGCGGCGTGGAAATTCGCGCCTGCGCTCGCCGCGGGGAATTCGGTCGTGCTGAAGCCGGCCGAACAATCGCCGCTCTCCGCGCTGCGCGTCGCCGAGCTCGCGCTGGAAGCGGGCGTGCCGCCCGGCGTGTTCAACGTCGTGCCGGGTTTCGGGGAAAGCGCAGGACAGGCGCTGGGGCGCCACATGGATGTGGATGCGCTCGCCTTCACGGGATCGACGGAAGTGGGAAAGCTGTTCCTCAAATATTCCGCCGAGTCGAATATGAAGATCGTGAGCCTGGAATGCGGCGGCAAGACTCCGAATATCGTCTTTGCCGATACGCCCGATCTGGACGCGGCGGCGCAGGGCGCGGCCGACGGCATATTCTACAATTCGGGACAGGTCTGCGACGCGGCATCGAGACTCATCGTCGAAGACAAGATCCACGATGTGTTCCTGGCCAAAGTGGCCGCGCTGGCGAAGAACTATGCGCCCGGCGATCCGCTGGACGAGAAAACGCGGATGGGCTCGATGGTCGATGAAACCCAGACCAAGCGCGTGCTCGGCTTCATCGAAAAGGGTAAAGCCGAAGGCGCGGCGCTGACGCTCGGCGGACGGCAGGTGCGGCAGGAAACCGGCGGCTTCTACATCGAACCCACGATCTTCGATCGCGTCGAGAACCGCATGACCATCGCGCGCGAGGAAATCTTCGGCCCCGTCCTCTCGACGATTGTTTTCAAGACGCCCGAAGAAGCGGTGAAGCTTGCCAATGATTCAAAATATGGTCTGGAAGCGAATCTGTGGACCAATGATTTGACCAAGGCGCACAGAATCGCGCGCAGTCTTCGGGCCGGCACGGTCACCATCAACAGCCGCGACGGCGGCGGCATCGAGGTGCCGTTCGGTGGCTATAAGCAATCGGGATTCGGCCGCGACAAGTCACTTCATGCGATCGATAAATACACGCAGCTGAAAACGACCTACATCAGCATTGGCTGAAACGTTTGCCGCACTTTGTCAGCTTGTCGATTTCAGTCGTCGGCGAACCAATCAATGGGATTGGGGATTGGTCCGGTAGTGAGAATATCCGCGCCCTCATTGCGGGGGCTCTTGATTGTGAGAGACACCTGTTCTCCTGTCTTCAGCATGAGCATCAGAGGTTTGCCGGCCTGAAAACTGTCCCACGGACCATGCCCAGCCCACCGCAAAGTGCCCTCTCCGCGCTTGAGTCCGCCATCCTCGAAGACGTGAATCTCATAACCAACCGGGCCCAGGTCGTTGTTCCCGTCCCAAAGTTTTCCTAAGCCCGAGAGTGTGCCGATGTTCGTCATCTGTTGTTTTGCCCCGCATTACAACACATCGTATCGCCCTGGCCGCCGGGCCGTCAAAACCAGGCTCTTGCCCGAAGCAGCGCTCGCGCCGACTCAAAGAAAGACGAAAATCACCAATTGGCCCAGTCGAGTGTGGGTCATGCGAACGGCCGATAAATCGTCACGATCGGCCAGTTCGTGCGGCAAATTCCAAGCCCGTGGTAACGTCCTCTTCCCAAGGGACGGGGCACTGACGACTGCGTCGGTCGAGGGCCTGAGGCGGGGCAGATGAACGAACAGGACCACGACCAAGTCTTCGCCAAATGCGCGTGGCGGCTGATCCCGTTCATGATGCTTCTCTATTTCATTTCGTATCTCGACCGGGTGAATGTCGGATTCGCTGCGCTCACCATGAATCGGGATTTGGGCTTCTCACCAGCTGTCTACGGGTTCGGGGCCGGGATCTTCTTCTTCGGTTACACGCTCTTCCAAATCCCTGCCAATATTATCCTTGAACGCATCGGAGTACGGCGCTGGGTGTTCTGCATTCTCCTCGTGTGGGGTGCGGTCTCGGCCGGGTGCGCATTCGCGCAAGGTACGAGAAGCTTCTATGCACTGCGATTCCTGTTGGGCTTGGCCGAAGCTGGGCTCTATCCAGGCATGCTGCTCTACCTGACTTATTGGTTTCCAAGCCTTTATCGCGCCCGCTATATGGCGGTGTTTCAGACGTCCGTGATGTGGGCGTTCATTATTGGTGGCCCGTTATCGGGTCTCATCCTTCAAAGCGACGGGATCGCCAGGCTCGCAGGTTGGCAATGGCTATTCCTGATTGAGGGTTTGCCTGCCTGCCTCCTCGCTTTCGCCGTGCTGCGATTGCTTCCCGACGGCCCGCTTCATGCGTCATGGCTTACGACGCAAGAGAGGCGGACAATTGTGGAGCAACTTACGGCGGAGGAATGTGCTGCGCAGCGAGACTTCCTATCCGCCTTGCGCGAGCCGCGCGTGATCGTCTTGAGTCTCCTCCTTCTGGGAAACGCCACTGCTCTCTACGGATTCGATCTGTGGTTGCCACAGATCGTACAGAGCATGGGTTTTTCCACGTTCTCCACGGGCTTCCTTGTGGCGATTCCTTATGCGGCGGGAATCTTGACGATGCTCGCCTGGGCGACCCACAGCGATACGACGCACGAGCGCATCTGGCATATTGCGGGTCCGGCGTTCCTCACCGCCTCGGGCTTCTTGCTGGCAAGCCTCGCGCAATCCGCGATCCTTGTTCTCATCGCCCTCACCATCGTCAGGGTCGGGATATCGGCGTTTCTCGCGCCGTTCTGGAGCTTGTCATCCTCCGTCTTGGGCCGGCGTGCGGCAGCGGGAGGCATCGCTTTTATCAATACGATTGGAAGTGGGCTCGGCGGGTTTCTGGGGCCCGTCGCTATCGGATTCTTGCGGCAACAGACGGGCTCCTACGCAGCGAGTATGGCCGCGCTCTGCGTAGTCCTGCTCATTGTTGCAATTACAGTTCTGCTTCTTGGACGCGCGATGATGCCGCGTCCACAGGCCAACGATTTGATCATCGGTATTTGAGAGTTATTCCATGTCACGGCCGACGTCCGCGCGCCGCCGTGGCCGACGGCGCGCGATTTCGATTCAAATCCGTTCAAGCCAGGGCGGACTTATAGAGCGCGCTCAGTGCCGTCCAGGCGCGCTCGGCCTCGGCCTGGTTGTAAACCGCGCCACCCGGCACACACCATCCATGATCGGCCTGATAAACCTCCACCGTCGCGGGGCAGTGGGCGGCCGTGAATGCCGTCTTCAGCTCATCCTTCATTTGCGGCTGCGTCTTGTCATCGTTCTGCGCCTGGCAAACCAGGAACGTGGCGTTGGTCTTCGGGATCAGGAGATGCGGGCTGTCGGCGTCCTTCGTCACCAACCCGTTGCCGCCATGGAAACTGCCGACCGCGCCAATGCGCGAAGGTAGCGCCGCCGCGGTCCGGAACGTAAGCGATCCGCCCATGCAGTAGCCCTGCACGCCGACCTTCCGGTTCTTATTGGTCTGCGGCTGGGCATCGAGAAAGGCGATATAGGCCGCAGCGTCGCGGTCGATGCCGTCGTCTTTCATGGCGGCGCGATAAGAGAACAGCTTGTTGCGTTGTTCAGGGTCGTTGAAATCGAAGACTGCGCCCACAACCGGCGCATGCGCGGAACGATAGAACGGGTTCGGCACCAGAACGACATGGCCTTGCGCCGCCAAGCGCCGGCCCATGTCGCGGAAGGCGGGGCGAAGACCGGCGATGTCGGTCCAGATCAGGACACCCGGCCAGGTTCCCTGCCCTTCCGGATAGAAAAGAACGGCATCGCAGGTGCCGTCTTGTGTCTTCACCGAGACATCCTTTTCGACGGCTTTCGATTGTGCGAAGGCCGCCGTGCTAGCGGCCGCAGCCGCGGCGGTCACCAAGCCAAAGGTGCGCCGCGAAAGTCTCGTGTCCTCGATGAGACCGGCGTGAATGAATTCGTCGCACATGTGTTCCTCTCCTGATGCCGTTCGGTTGGGGCGGACAAACTTCCGTGCGAAAGCAAAGGAGTCTGCCCTCACCTTGTCAAGACCTGCGGGGAGGGGGCGTTCGGAATGAATAGGCCCTCAACCTTTCAAACCTACGTGGAGGGTGTAACTTCACGCGAAAGCGTCCGGCGGAACGCAAATGTCACGGCCAGAGGAGGAGAACGATGGATTTGCAATGGCGGAATTTCCCTTTGGTCGTCATCGTTGCGGCAGCTTTTGCGGGCGTCGCCTTCGGGCCAAGCGAAAGCGCTGAATCCATCCCGGACTTGTCGGGCATATGGGAGCATGCGAATCCGGGGTTCGAACCGCTGGCGTCCGGTCCCACGGCGCTCATCAACCGGTCGCGCCGCCCGAACGGCACCGGCGACGGCCTCAAGCTGACCGGCGATTACACCAATCCTATCTTGAAGGCGGAGGCCGCCGAGATCGTGAAAAAGCACGGTGAACGCGCGCTGAACATGGGCGATCCGAACCCGCACAACCAATGCTGGCTCGAAGGTCCGCCTTTCGTGTTTACGAATCACCCAAACGAAATCGTGCAAACGCGGGACAAGGTCGTCATCCTTTATCAGGACAATTCTCAGGTGCGTCACGTGCGCATGAACCAGACGCATCCGGCGCAAGTGACGCCGACCTGGTACGGCGACTCCGTGGGCCACTATGAGGGCGACACGCTGGTGATCGACACCGTGGGCATCAAGGTTGGGAAGTATTCCATGGTCGACTGGTACGGCACGCCGCACAGCGAGGCTCTGCACGTGGTCGAACGCTACAGGATGATTGGTTACGAAGCCGCCAAGGAAGGATTCGAACGGGACACCAAGGAATATAACGAGCCGCGGGGGATGCCGGCCGCCGATCCGGAAGGAAAGTATCTGCAGCTCCGCTTCACGGTCGAGGACAAGAACGTCTTCACGACGCCGTGGACCGCGACCATGACGTTTCGATATGTCGGCAATGGCCCGCTTGACTGGCAGGAACAGGCTTGCGCCGAAAGCCTCCTCTGGTATCCGGGAAAAGAGGCTGATGTGCCGCGAGCGGACAAGCCGGATTTCTGATTTGCCCGTTCACTTACACCAATGACATCGTATTGCTCAGCCGGCGCATGACAGCGCCGGTTGAGCATTCGGAGTTTGTGCCCTCAGCCCGGAGCACCAACGAACGCCGCTTAATTCGCCTTGGTGGCGCCCGCCTTGGCCTGTTCTTGGGCGAGCACTCTCTTGGCCGTTTCAAGCTGACGCTTGGCGCGCGCGTCCCAGGTCGCGGGATCGACGAAGGGATTCGGGTCGCCCGGCTTGCGGTTGGCGAGCTTCTTGGCGCGCTCGTGGATGCCGCCGCCCGGATAGCCGTTCGGGTCCTGCCAGGCATGGGTCTGGAGATAGACCTGCACGCCCTTCACGGCGTTCAGCTTCTCGGCGTTCTTCACCCCTTGCTGGGCACCGGCAAGGCCCGGCGCGCCGCCCCCGCCGCCACCCCAGATGCCGCGATAGGTCTGCGCGCCTTCATGCAGAACGAGGCCTTCGATGAACATATTGCCCGGCGTGTGGCCCGGCGCGGTGTGGATGATGAGGTGCTGATCGCCGAGGTCGAGGTGATCGCCCTCGCGCACTTCCATGTCGCGCTTGGGCACTTCGGTCGGCTTGCCGTTGTCGCGGTTGTTGGGCTTGCCGGCAGTGTCTTCGATCATCTTCCAGTCTTCGGGCACCGCCACGACGCGCGCGCCCGTGAGTTCCTGCAGACGCTTGGCACCGCCGAAATGGTCGGTATGGCCATGGTTGATGATGATGTATTTGATGTCGCGCGGGTTGACGCCGACTTTCTTGATGTTCGCCTCGATCAGGTCGACGAAGGGCTCCTGCGCCGTGTCGAACAGGATGTCGCCTTGCGGTGTCGTCAGGACCCACGAATCCACGTAGCAGGGACCGACATGGTAAAGATTGTCGAAGGCCTTGAAGGGCTCGATCTTCTGGATCTCGGTTTCGCGCGAGCGGGGGCCGATACGGCAGATCTTCTCGAGCGTGTCGTTGGGCGAAGTTTGCGCGTTGGCGCGGGCGGCGGCCGCAGCAGCAGAGGCACGGGCTGCAGCAGCTTCAGCTTCAGCGTTCTGCGCAAATGCCGCGGGTCCAATAAAACTGGCGGCGATGAGGCAGCTCGCCGTCAACATCAAGATTTTTCTCATTCCATCCTCCCTTAGCCCACACCGGGCCATCAAATTTTTGCAACTGTGGCCAGTCTATCGCGTTGCCGCCCGCTACGGGAAGCGTGATCATGCAGCCCTGCACTACGCAGGCGCACAGGGCGGACACGTCCGGCTGGCCGGGTTAGACGCCTAGAAACCCGCCTCCTTCCGATACGAATCGTCCAGCACCGCCCCTGCCCGCGCCGCGTCGGCGGCGGGAAAGCCGGCCTTCTGCATCAGCTCCACCGTTTTCGCGAAGGCGGCGTCGGGGATCGCGAGTTCGCGCGGGAAGACGCGTTTCTGGCGCATGTCGTCGAGCGACAGACGTCCGTATTTCCCGTCCGCCTGGATCACTTCGGCCATCAACTGGAGCAACGGCGCATCATTCGCTTCATCGTCCATCCACGCGGTCGCTTGGATCAGGGCCTTAAGGAACGCCACCAAATGAGCGCGGTTCTTCTCCGCCCAGCGCCTGTCCACGATCAGCGCCGTGAAAGCGATTTGGGGAATGTAATCCGTGACCTCGCCCAGATTCCTAAATCCCGCGTCTTCGGCGATGAAATTGAGCGGAATGAGTTGCACGGCCGCATCAATCGTTCCTTCTTGAAGCGCTCTCCAGCGCGCCGGATGCAGCCCAACGACATTGAACGTGTAATCGCCCGGATAATTCAGCCCGTGCCGGCGCAGCACCTCAATCGTGTAGAGCGCGGTCCCTTCCGTGAGCGAGGAGGTGCCGAGCACCGCGCCCTTCAGATCCTCGATGCGCTTGAATCGCGGATGGGAAATGAGGGAAAGCGGCAGCCGATTCACGTTCGCCGCGACGACACGCAAATTCCCGCCCGCGACCGCATCGCGGATGGCGCCCTCCGGCGGCGTGATCGCGACATCGCGCTCGCCCTCCCTTACGGCCGCCGTCGCCTTGTCCACACTCGGCAGCAGCATGGTCTCGACCTCGAGCCCGTTCTTCGCGAACGAGCCCTGCCGTTCCGCCACGTAGACGGGAAGAAAATTGAAGCCCATCCCGCCCGCGGCGATCCGTATCCTCATCGTGCCCGTCCTTCCGGAAAAATCGAGACCTTAACGCTTTTATCGCCGCGCGAGGGCGTCGGTGACGATGCGGTCGAAGAAGGCGAGAGTGTTTTCGTCGCGCGCGTATTCGGGAATGGCGTTGCTGCGATAGAACGGCGCGGCCAGCATCTTGAAATAGAGATCGCGGTCATTGTCGACGGCACGCACGAATTCCAGCATCTGTTTCATGGCTGAAAATTGCGTGAAGTCGATATGGCTCGCCGGATCGAAGGACAGCATGGCCTGCGGATCACCGACATAGATCGGAATACTGGCTGCGAACATCGGATCGACCAGCTTCTCGGTCATGTAGCCGGGCCAGATGGTGTTCTCGATCGCCAGCGTGAATTTGTAGCGCTTAAAGAACTCCACCTTGCCCGCTACCCGATTGGGGACCATCGGCACGGTCCAGCCATTCATATTGTTGAGTTGGCGTCCGGCGGCGTCGACGCGTTTATAGGCGTTCAACATCTTGAAGATGGCGTCGCGATACGGCACCTCGTGCAGATAGACGAAATTGCAGAATTGGGTTTTCTCGCGCGCGACTTTCTCCCAATCGGTCGCGGCGTCTTTCACCAAGCGCTCGGGCCCATAGCCCCAGCCGCGCCCCTCATAGACCCACAATGGCAAGCGCAGATGGTTGGGGTGATCGACCAGCGCCGAGAACGTCATGGCGAATTCGCAGCCATCCATGTCGGGCTCGAAATTCTCGCCGGTGAAGAACACCCGCAAATAATTCCCCGCACTGATGCGCGCGACCGGCGCATGATGACGCGGGTCGGCATAGGGACGGAACTGCGGCGCGAACACCGAATAGAACACGATTTCCGGATTCTGCGACGGCACGAGATCGTATTTGTCGTAGACGAAAGGAAAGAACGCGCGGAAATGATCGGCCGTGAAACCCGGCCAGAAATAGGCGAAGGCGACGCGAAGCTGCGGTTTCATGTTTGAAACTCGTCGCGGATCCCCCCACCCGCTCCCGCACGCGCTGTCGCGCTTCCGGGAG
>JAXDMY010000002.1:0-8497 GCA_034665805.1 Alphaproteobacteria bacterium | reverse complement strand
CCTTCCATCCCGACTATCGCATGCTCGACAAGCCGCGCACGCCGCAGGCGACATTGTCCATGGCGCGCCGCATCGCCATGGAGCAGGGCGTTCGCTATGCCTATGTCGGCAATGTTCACGATGTCGGCCGGCAGAGCACCTATTGCCACCAATGCGGCTCATGCCTCATCGAGCGGGATTGGTACGCGCTGGGCCGCTGGCGTCTGTCTGGCGAGGGCAAGTGTCTCTCTTGCGGAACGCAATGCGCTGGCGTGTTTGACGGGCCGCCGGGCCAATGGGGGCAGAAGCGCCTTCCGGTGAAACTATCGCGGTTCCATGAGGCCGCAAGCGCCGCTCCGGCGCCGCCTCAGGCATTGGGCTCGGGATCGCCAAAACTTTCCGTGGTATAACGAAAGGCCTGAAAATTCGGCGACCAATGATCGGCGGGCAGGCCGGCCTTGCGTTTCAGGCTCCGGATGAAATTCAACGGATCGGGAATTCCGCTCCAGACGCTGGGTAGGAAGATGGCGCGGCGTTCGCCATCGCGAATGATCAGCCCGTCGACGTCGGGACGCAGCGCGCGCGCCAACGCAGCTTCGTTCTCGCAGGGGATATGCCTGGGCGTCGACAATATCGAGATATGCAAATGGATCTGCTCGAGTTCCGCCGGGGTCAGCGGCGGAAAACGCGGATCGTCGAATGCCGATTTGCGCGCATTGTCCACCACATCCTCCACCAGAGGACGATGTGGTGCGAGCGAGCCACGACAACCGCGCAAGGAATCGCCTATTCTGATCGTGACGAAGCTCGCGCGCTGCGCCCGCAACATGGGAGGGACAGCGCTCTTAAACTGCACGTTCAGCGGCGCGCCGGCATGGTGCGCACCGTAGCGAATGGTGTGCCGCACGAGGTCCAGCAGCAATTTGCGCGTCGCCGAATCAAGCTGTGCCGTATGGGCGTATTCGAAGGCAAAGGAGCCATATCCGACCACCCGCTCGCGCAAGCCCTGCGTGTCGCCCGAGTTGCGCACATCGAGGGCGGTGACTCGTAGATCCCGCCGCTGCGCCTGGTCGAGCAAACCGTGAATCGCGAAACGCCCGCAGGCGCGGTCGCCGTCGCAACCGGCAGGCTGCAAACGCTCGATCGCGGCGGTTGTCTCGGCATCCTTGGCCTGACAGGTTGCGTAGTCATGGAAATGGCTGAGATCGGAGGAGACGATGATTGCCGTCTCCGGTCCGCCCCACAGCGCCTCGAGCAGCTTCGAGACGGAATCGCGCGGTGTCTGCCCGACCAAGATCGGCAAGATCTCGACCTCGCCGAGCGTCCGATGGATAAACGGCAGATGCACTTGGAGGCTGTGTTCGTTGACGAACGGGCCCGGCGTGACCGCGACCTCGAATTGCCGCGCGATCATATCGCGTGAAGATCTATCGACGGTGAGAGGACCGAACGGCGTCGCCCAAGCATCCGCCGGCGACACGGCCATGCCGCGCAACGGCACCCGATGGTTCGGACCAAGCAACACCACGCGCTTGATGACGCCCTTGCGCTGGGCAAGCAGACGGTAGGCAGCGGCCGCGATATCACCCGAGTAGACGTGGCCCGCGTGCGGCGCGATCACCGCCTTTGGCACAAGAGGGGGCGGAGCCGCGCGCGCCAGACTTCCGTCCACTCCGGCGGCAAGTTCATCGGCGCCGGCTGGGTAGAACTTTCCGGCGAGGTCGGCGGGCTGCACCGAGAGGCTCATATCGGGATCATTACGCAATCGGTTGGGCGGAGCCAAGTCGGCCGATCGCCAAATTTGCGACAGGCTTAACGCAACGGCGTTGTCCAAAAAAATTGGGCTCCGCAGTCCGGAGCCCAGAAAGGTTGAAAGAACCGCGGGGATTAGAGCGGGCGGCCCATTTGCGAGGACGTTTTGATCTCGCGCTCCGTGCGAGCTTGTTCGGCGCTATGGGACGGCGCGCTTTCGTCGAAGCTCTTCCAGCCCTCTTCGCGATAGGCTTCGCCGCGCTCGCGGATGTTCACCGCCGCACGGTCCAGGATTGCTTCGTAGCGGGTGCGCTCGCCGTCCGCCAGGCGAGCGGTCACCAGCGTTCCGCCGCGCCTGAGGCCTTCGGCATAAACATGCGCGTCTTCCTTGCTGACACCGCTTTGGGTGAGGGCCCCGATGATGCCGCCTGCGGCGCCACCGGCCAGAGCGCCCGCTGCCAAAGCGGCGAGCCAACCTGCCGCCACGACCGGACCGACGCCCGGAATGGCGAGGATACCGAGGCCGGCGAGCAGTCCAGCGGTTCCGCCGACCACCGCGCCGATGCCCGCTCCGGCTTCAGCGCCCTCGACACGATCATCCTTGCCGTCATGGTCACGGTCGACCCGATCCATTTTTCTGCCTCGGTCGTCCCGGTACCAATTGTCGGCATTGTTGGCGATGATGCTGAAGTCGTCGGGGCGCAGGCCAGCGGCTTCGAGGTCTCTCACCGCTTGGCTAGCGGTCGAGTAATGGTCGTAAAGGCGTGAGAGGGTGACAGTCATATGTGCGATCCTTCAAACAGGAGTGGCTTTGCGAAGTCAGTCATTGCGCGTCAATTGGTGACGACGTTGCCTTGGAAATCGAGCTCGACGTTCACCGGTTTTCCGTCTTTCATGGCCTTCCCGTGCCATAGACCGGTCTTGTCCCTCTTGAGCGCGGAAACTTCCGCGTAGCCGCGCGATTGGATGCGAGCTTTGGCTTGGCCCATCGTGAAGCTGTTGGCCCCTGCGGCGGGCGCGCCGGGATTGTTCCCTTCGGTGGTTTTGATTGCCGGATTGGATGCATCCGTTGTTGTGGCAGCAAAAGCGGGAACCGTTAGAAGGGCAACCACTGCCGCCGCCATCATTGTTAAGCGCATGCTTGTTCTCCTCTAATTGATTGATCTCAATAACTTTGTGAGATGCTCGACGTTCCGGCGCGAGCCACCAAATTCAGATCAATTGGAAGTTTTCCGCCTACGGCGAAGGCCACGATTATCTGCGAAGGGGGGAACTTGCAGACCTTGCCGTTCGTTCTCTCGGCGCAATCATCGGTGAGGAATTATGATGTTTGACAATCTGCGCAACCCGCTTGCCGGACTCGAAAGCGCCGGCGACATGGTCGTAGACCGTATCAAGAAGGCGGCCGATAGCGCCGCCCAGGCCGCGAAGAACACGACCAGTCAACTGGAAGGTTGGGCCAAAGACGGTTATGGCTCGGCACGGGGCGTTGTAAAAACCAAGCCATTGATGTTGGGAGCCGCATCGCTGGGGTTCGGCGCTCTCATGGGCGGGCTCTATGCGCTGTGGCAGCGCGGCGCGGCCAAAAGTCGAACGGCCCGCAAAACATTGCCGGTGCGTGCGCGCGCCAAACAATCGTTGCGCGCGATGACAAACGAGGCCCAACCCGCCACGAAGCGAAAGCCCAAAACAAGCAGACGCGCGCTTCCGTCCACCAACGCCTGACCGACAATAATTGGTCATGGCTGAGAAGCTTCCCGCGGGAGCGGCGCGTATCGCGAGGCGACATCCCAAAATCTGGGGCGCTTATGAAGAGCTCGGCGCGGCCTGTGCGGATGCCGGCCCGCTTGATGCGCGCACCCGTCGCCTTGTGAAGCTCGCGCTAGCGGTTGGCTCGCAAAGCGAAGGGGCCGTGCATTCTCACACCAGGCGAGGCACCGAAGAGGGGTTGACGAGAGAAGAGTGCCTCCACGTGACGCTTCTCGCAATTCCATCGATTGGTCTGGCCAAGGCCGTGGCCGCCATGACGTGGATCGAGGATGTGCTCGAAAGCGGCAAAGCCGTCAAAAAATCCTAGTGTGGTGGAATTGAGGTTCCTAAGATTTGGATGGCATTCGCATTTAGGAACGTCAAATCCGAAAAATCACATCCGAAATTCGCCCAGAGCGTTGCCTAAGCACTTGCGAATTTCGGATTCGTCACACTAGCTAGCGTTGCTTTTCGGGGAGCGCAGCCATCGCGTGGCGCAGCGCGGAAGCGATCGCCTCAGGAGGATGGGCGCCGACCAGCAGTGGGCGCCGGTTCAGGATGAAAGCGGGCACGCCCGACAGGCCCGCGCGCCGCGCCGCCTCTGCCTCTTGTGAAACTTGCAACGCACCCTCGTCGCTCTCAAGCAGAGATGAAACCCGCGCGCACTCGATGCCGGCATCGGTAGCGAGTCCTTGCAATACGGCATCCGACCCGATGTCACGCCCTTCGGAAAAATATCCACGGAAGAGCCGCTCGACGAGCGCATCCTGACCGCCGGTCTGGCGGGCGAGCCAGATCACCCGATGTGCGTTGAAGGTGTTGGGCGTGCGCGCAATAAGGTCAAAACGAAACTCGATGCCCTCGCCTTTGCCCATTTCGGTCATCTGGGCATCGAGCTGGGCAGAACGCTCGCTCGAACCAAATTTGTGGGTCCGATAGTCGCGGCGTTCCATGCCGGTTTTGGGCATATCCGGATTGAGCTCGAAGGGCAGCCAACTAACGCGGACGACGTCTTGGCCGATCATGGTCAGCGCCCGTTCCAGCCGGCGCTTCCCCACCAGGCACCATGGGCAGATCACATCGATGAAGACCAGAAGGTCGGCTGGGGGCGCATTCATGGAAACCTCAATTCACGTGGGCACGGCACCAAACATCTTCGTGCGATTTCGTACGCTGCCGAAGATCGATGAGCTTGCTGCTTCGCCTCGGTTAACCACATGTTCATTAAGCTAAGGACAGCATCCAGAAAACTGCTACAGATGGTTCGATGATAACCCGATTGGCGATCATTCTCCTGGTAGCGACCGCCATTCTATGGACTCTGATTGCCGTCTTCGGCTAAGCCGCGCGGGTTTTTTTTGGTTCCGCGGGCGTTGCCACACCAATCCCATCTATGCGACTGAGGGAACCGACGATTCCTGTCTGGCAAACCCATGCTCGCTCAGATTCGAAAACTCTTGGCCGCTCCCGAATCCTCGCAAGAGGGCCCTGATCAATTGCAGATTGCCGTTGCCGTCCTGCTGGTCGAAGCGGCACGGATGGACGACCATTTCGACGATGCGGAACGCGCCGTCATTGAACGCCTGCTCGCGGAAAAATTCGAGCTCACGCCAGACGCCACGCGCGAGCTGCTGAAACTCGCCGAAGCCACAGCCCAAAGATCCAATCAGCTTCACCCCTTCACGCGGCTCGCCGTCCAGCGCATGGATCCGCAGCAGCGAATACGCCTGATCGAGATGCTTTGGGAAACCGCCTATGCGGACGGCGTGCTCGATCCGGAAGAAGACGCCTTGCTCCGGCGTGTGGCGGGTTTAATCTATGTCTCGGATGCCGATCGGGTGGCCGCCCGCCAGCGGGTGGTCAAGCGATTGGAAGGCAAATCGGAACGCTAGTGTGGCGAATCCGAAATTCGCAATATCGTGGGGCAGCTCTGCGAGCGAATTTCGGATTCAAAGCCACACTAGCAATCTATTGATTCTAGTGTGGTTCTCGAATTTGAAGTTCCTAACCGCGGATGCCATACTGATTCTAGGAACTTCAAATTCACCACACTAGCCATGACGATCGCGTCGATACGAGCCCTGCAGCGAATTGGGAAGCTGGCTGCCTTCGCCGGGACAATATTCGCGGCGAGCGCCACGCTTGCCGCCGATGACGCGGCACCGAGAGTCTCGTTCCAGACCTCATTGGGGGACATCGTCTTCGAGCTCGACCGCGAGCACGCTCCCATAACGGTGGCGAATTTTGTGCGTTACGTGATCGAGGGCCATTTCGACGGCACCGTGTTCTATCGCGTCGTGCCCGGATTCATCATCCAGGCCGGAAGCTTTGACGCCGAAGGCAAGCCGCGCGGGGTTCATGACCCCATTCCGTTGGAAACCGCAACCACACTCAGCAACGCGCGCGGAACAATGGCCATGGGACATGGCGATGATCCCAATTCCGCCAGAGCGGAGTTTTTCATCAATCTCGTGGACAACAAGGCGATCGACCGTCGTCCGGACGATTTCGAGAGCAAGACCGGTTTTGCCACCTTCGGCCACGTCGTATCCGGGATGGATGTGGTGGACGCCATCGCGGCCCTTCCGCTGGGTGGTCCGGGGCCGTTTCCCGGGGCCGCGCCTTTGATGCCGGTCGTCATCCAGAAGGCCTCGGTTCTGAAATAGACCGGAGCGTTGCCCAAGCACTTGCGAATTTCGGATTGCCACTCTAGCCGACCCCGCGTCCGTTTTGCCGTCCGGCCTAAAATGCTGGTTTCCATGCCTATATATAGCCAAGGAAACGGGCGCGATTCGCGTCCATGAGTGTCCAACCAAGGAGTATGGCGATGGGTCAGCAAAGGGTGGCGCGCGGCAAAGCCATGCGCCCCGTGGTTGTGCTTCTTGTTGCGGTTCTCTTGTGTGGCTGCGGCATCAACACCATCCCGACCGACGAAGAACAGGCCAAGGCTGCATGGAGCGAGGTGCAAAACCAATATCAACGACGCGCCGAGTTGATCCCCAACCTTGTGGAAACGGTGAAGGGATTTGCTCAGCAGGAGCGCGAGGTGTTGACCCAGGTCACTGAAGCGCGGGCAAAAGCCACCCAGGTCCAGGTCAATGCCAATCAACTCACGGACCCCGACGCCATGCAGCGTTTTCAACAAGCTCAGGCGCAGCTTTCCGGCGCGCTCGGGCGGCTGCTTGCGGTCAGCGAACGCTATCCCGAGCTCAAATCCAATCAGAACTTCCTGGCGCTGCAATCCCAATTGGAAGGGACCGAAAATCGCATCGCCGTGGCCCGCCGCGATTACATCGGCGCCGTGCAAACCTACAACACGGAAGTTCGCACCTTTCCGGGTCGCTTATGGGCCGGCTTCTACAGCGCCAAACCCATGGCGACGTTCACCACCACGGATGAAAACCAGCGGGCGCCAAGCGTGAAATTCTGAGCCTATGGCGCGCGCCCTTATCTTCCTGTCGCTGCTTTTCTTGACCGGCTTTCAATTGAGAGTCGCATCGGCGGCGGAGCCGAGCTTCCCCGCGCTGACGGGGCGCGTCGTGGACGATGCACATATCCTCGATGCGGGAGCGCGCGCAGGGATAGAGCGCAAGCTGGCGGATTTCGAAACCAAGAGCGGGCGGCAGATCGTCGTCGCAACGCTCCCCTCGCTGCAGGGCTACGAGATCGAGGATTACGGCTACAGGCTCGGGCGGCAATGGGGGATCGGGCAGAAGGGCAGCAACAATGGCGCCCTTCTTATTGTCGCGCCAAATGAGCGCCGCGTCCGGATAGAGGTGGGCTACGGTCTGGAAGGGACCCTCACCGACGCGGTATCGCGTCTCATCATCGAAAACGGCATTCTGCCCCGCTTTCGCGCGGGCGATTTCAGCGGCGGCGTTCAGCGCGGCGTGGACGACATCATTCAGGTGCTGTCCGGGGATGCCGAGGATTTCAAAAGGCGCGCCAATGCTCCGAATCGTGGACCGGCCGGGCCTCAGGATCTGGGACAATTCGCCTGGGTCGCGATCATCTTAGGTCTGTGGCTGTTCTTTGCCTTCCGCTCCCTCAAGCGCGGCCGGCGCGGGTCCGCCATGCCGTGGATCATCCCCGTGGGTGGGCGATGGGGCGGCGGAGGCTTTTCCGGAGGTGGGGGCTTTGGGGGCGGTGGCTTTTCGGGAGGCGGTGGGTCTTTCGGCGGTGGCGGCGCGTCGGGCCGATGGTGACCCCGGCAGCCCTCACCGAGGAAGACCATGAGCGCCTCACGCGCGAGATCCGCGATGCGGAAGCGGCCACCTCGGGAGAGATCTATGTCGTTGTCGCGCATTCCCCCGACGCGTTCCGGCTGGTGCCGATTTTCTGGGCCGCCTTATTTGCGCTGCTGCTCGCCTGGGTCCTCGATCTTGGAACTGGACTTTCAACATCCATGATCTTGTCTTTGCAGGCATCGGGATTCATTGCCGTGTCCGTCCTGTTGTCTGTTCCTTTCCTACGCTACCGGATCGTGCCGGCGGCATTGGCGGAAGACGCCGCGCACAGGGCGGCGCACGCTCAGTTTATGGCGCATGGCGTGCACCTGACTCCGGCGCGCACGGGCGTGCTCATTTACGTCTCCCTCCTCCCTCGCCGCATCGAGATTCTGGCGGATTCGGGCATCCACGCGAAACTCGATCAGGCCGTTTGGGACGAAGCGGTTGCCCGGCTCGCCGGCGAGATTCGAAACGGCCCGCTCAGCCAAGCGCTGGCCCATGCCATCCGCGATCTGGGCGCGCTTCTCGCGGTGCATTTCCCCCGTGCGAAGGGTGACCGCAACGAGCTGCCAAACCGCGTCATCGAGGTCTGAAGGAGCGATGCCCTGAGCGGGAATCGCGCGGGAGGCTTCATCCGGAAGGGGGATGACGGCGATAACCAGTCGTCCGTGAAGAATCCCGCTTTCAGGCGGGATTGAGTTGAAGCGTTGGGAACAGGCGCCA
Source organism: Alphaproteobacteria bacterium (assembly GCA_034665805.1). Taxonomy (GTDB): domain Bacteria; phylum Pseudomonadota; class Alphaproteobacteria; order Micropepsales; family Micropepsaceae; genus CAIYRG01. The sequence continues at coordinate 65 of JAXDMY010000002.1, read as the reverse complement.
TAGGATTTGACGCAACAAGAGCCTCAGCCACCTGAGCCGGAGGCTGAAGTTGTATCCGACGGCGG
>JAXDMY010000001.1:0-9985 GCA_034665805.1 Alphaproteobacteria bacterium | reverse complement strand
TTCCGGCTTTATCGCTGCCACACCATCATGAATTGCGCGACCGTTTGCCCAAAGGGGTTGAACCCATCCAAGGCCATCGCCGAGATCAAGCAGATGTTGGTGAAGCGGACGGTTTAGCGGGCCTTCGTCAGCGCGACTGCCAAACCTTCGACCGGCGCATTGAACTCGCTGCGCAATGCACATTCGACGATTTCGGCCACGGCAAATCCCGATTTCTCGGCGCAGCTGCGCAAGTAAGCTTCGCTGTGACGGAAACGGTTGGCCGGAGTCTGTTCCCAACCTTGGCCCGCCATCTTTTCGACAGTGAAGAGACAGAAGCCTTCGGGTTCCAAACGCCGGGCCGCCCCCAAGAGTACTGGTGCCAGATCGCCATGATAGATCAGTGCATCGGCGGCGATGATGAGATCGTAGGAAAGGCCGGGGGCGGCGAGAGCTGTTTCAAAATCTTCGACCATGAGATCGGAATAGATGTCGCGGCGCCGCGCCTCTTCGATCATGCGGGCGGACAGGTCGATGCCGTCAAGCCGGCCACCACCGGAAGCCAAATCCTTGAATGCTTCGCCCGATAGGCCGGTGCCGCAACCAAGATCGAGAATTCGCATCGAGGGCGCGGCATGCGGCAACACGCGGGTCGCTAAGCCCCGCAAATGGGAAGGCGCACGATAGTCAAGACTACCCACCATGGCCGAGTCGTAAAAGGACGAGTAATCGTCGAACAGGGCGCGCACCGCAACCGCGGGAATTCGGCTGATCCGCTTCAACTCGAGAAGCGCGAGGTTGCGATTGTTTTGTGCGGTCTCCAGATTGGGCTCTAGCGAGAGGGCGCGATCGAAGCTCACCACGGCTTCCTCGAGGCGCCGCATCGCGACGAAGGTGTTGCCGCGATTGTTCCAACTGATTGCGTGATCCGGGTACAGCGCCAACACGCGATCGAACGCCGCGAGTGCCTCGTCGTGCCGGCCCATTTCCAGAAGCGCGGTCGCGCGGCTGGAGAGCGCTTCGAGGAAATGGGGCACCAATGCCAGGGACTGGTCGAAGCAGGCGAGCGCTTCCTCGCGCCTTCTCAAGTGCAGGAGCACAATGCCGCGCGCGCACCATCCTTCGCCAAAGCGGGGATTGAGCTTCAAGGCGTCTGACAGAAGGCGCTGGCCCTCTTCCAATTGTTCGGTTTGAGCGCAAATCATGCCAAGCGAGAAGAGGGCTTCGAAATGGCGGGGATTGGCGCGCAGGATCTGCTGGTAGCATTGTGCGGCTTCCGCCAAACGGCCCGCCTGCCGAAGGCTAGTTGCCTGGCGGATCAATGCTTCGTTCATCGGCGTGTCATTGCAAGAAAGGCTTGCGCAGCGCCACGGCGAAGCCCTTGACGGGCTCGGAACTCTCGCGGCGGAGCGTGCACTCCATCAGTTCCAGGAAGTCGAGGCCCGCGCGTTCGGCTTGCGCGCGCAAATAGGATTCGCTGTGGCGAAAACGATTCTTCGGCGTTTGCTCCCAGCTTCCGTGGTCCATGCTTTCGACCGCGAAGAGATAGAAGCCGCCCTGTTCCAACCGCTTCGAAGCTCCGGCGAAAACGGTAGAGAGATCGCCGATATAGATCAAAGTGTCGGCGGCGAGGATGAGATCATAAGCGTAGCCGGGTTCCGCGAGTATCGTCTCGATGTCGCCGAGGATGAGATCGTCGTAAATGCCGCGACGGCGCGCGGCTTCGATCATGCGGGGGGCAATGTCGATGCCGTCCAGCCTTCCGCTTCCCACCAGATCCCTGAAGCCGTTTCCAACAAGACCCGTACCGCTGCCAAGATCAAGCACGCGCCAAGGCGGCGTGAGCCGCGGCAGAACGCGATCGGCCAACGTGCGCAAGTGAAGATGCGCGCGATAACCGAGTTTCTCGAGCATGGTATCGTCGTAATGGGACGCGAACTCGTCGAACAGCCCACGCATGTAGCCGGGTGGGCAGCGTGTGCCGCGTTTAAGCTCGAAAAACGCATTGTCGCGGTTTTCCGCCGCCTGCAGAAGCGTGGGATCAATCGCCAGGGCCTTTTCATAGCTGTCCGCCGCATCCTCGAAGCGTTTCATGGCGGCGAGCGTATTTCCGCGATTGTTCCAGCTGATGGCGTGGCGGGGATCGATCGCCAGAGCGGCATCGAAACTCGCGAGCGCGGATTCCAACTGCTTCATCTCCAGCAACACCGTGCCGCGTCCGGCATGCGCTTCGACGAAATCCGGCCTTTCCGCCAGCGCTTCGTCGAAGCGATTCAGCGCCTCCTCCCGGCGCTCCTGCCCCATCATCTCGAATGCCTGCGCGCAAAGGACTTCGGCGAAGCGTGGTCCACCCCGGTTCAGCTCGCCAAGCGCCTGTAGCCGATTGCGCCGCGCATCGGGAAATTCCGGATTGATTGCGAGCGCGCGTTCGTAGCTCTCGACCGCTTCCGTATAGCGCTTGATCTCGACGAGGGCGTTTCCACGATTGTTCCAACTGATCGCGTGGAAAGGATCGATCGCCAGTGTTCGGTCAAATCCGCTGAGCGCTTCCTCGGGGCGGCCCATCTCGAGCAGCGTTGTGGCATGATTGGAGAATGCCTCGACGAAATCGGGCTTCATCCCCATCGCGCGTTCGAAACAGGCCAAAGCGTCCGTGTAGCGTTTCATGTTGGCCAGAGCCACGCCGCGCACGCATAGGCCATCGAGATAGAGCGGATCGAGCTTCAGCGCTTCACCGATCAGATATTGTGCCCGCTCGAATTGGCCGGCGTGGAAATAGAGGAGGCCCAGGCCCGAAAGGGCATCGAAATGCCGGGGATCGGCGCGCAAGACGTCATGATAAAGGCGGGCAGCCTCCGCGAGCTTGCCAGCCTGAAGAGCGATTTGGGCATCCTGCAGCAGGGTATCGGACATGCGGCGGAATGTGTCTCAGAACGGCCGGGACCGCCAGCCATATATGGGGCCTTCAAGCAGCCTTGAGGGGCTCCTTGGCGGTGCGGGCGCGCAAAGTCAGAACCCGCCACAGCACGGCGCTCGCGCATTGGCTGAGGCGGCCCGTGGGGTTCAAACCGGCGGGCTTTACAACCATCTTCACCAGCCTGTCGACGTGATGGCGGCGATAGAACGTCATGACCTTGGCCTGATATGCGCGCGCGCAGTCGCGGCGGCGGTAAGGTTCGGATGCCGCCCGTCCGGCGGGAACATTGGCGCAATAATATGCGCAGGCCAGTTCATCATCGTCCGATTCATTCACCCGCGCGAAAGCGACCCAAAGCTTGCGCCAGATGGGCAGCTCCGGCTCGCTCTCCGCCTCCAGGATTTCATAGAAGAGCTTGTAGTGCCGGAATTCGTCGGCCGCGATCCTCCCAGCGACCTCCTTCAGCACCGGTTCTTCGCTGGCGTCGCGAATGGCGCTGTAGAGGGACGAGGTGCCGCTTTCCACCACGCAGCGTGCGATCATCTCGCCGCGCCTGGAGCCGCGCACCGAGCCATCGCTGCTCTCGAAATGGGACGGGCGGTAAAGGGCGCGGAAACGGGCAAAGGCTGAGTCGAAATGGAAACCTGGATCGGCCAGTTCCCCCCAGCGTCCCAAGGCCTGCCCGTGCTGAATTTCCTCGTCGCCCCAATGCTCGATAGCGCGGATGGTCGATTCCGGCGCACCGCGATAAACGCGCTTCAAATAGGCGACATAATCGGGCGCATTATATTCGACGAGCGAGGCGGCTTTCACCGCTGCAAGCAGTGCGGGATTGACTTTGGACGGATCGAACTGCGCCCACGGGATGTCGTTGAGCGTCCAACCCGCCTGGTAGATCACACCATCGGTCATGTCCCAATCCTGCCGATGTTTGGCCGTTTATGGTAACGGCTTGGAACGCACCATCGAACCCGCGGCCGGGGAAAAATCAGCTCCCGGGTCATAGGGTCTGGCTCCGGCTGGATTTTCACGAAAAAACGCGGCCAAAGCCAGGGTTATTAGAGAGAAGCCGCAAGCTGCCCGCTCAAAGGATGGCGCGAAGTTGACGCAGATGGTCGAGCTGTTCGGACACGCGGGCACGATCTGCGTCCGTCTTGGATATGGCCAGATCTTCTTCCGTGTCGGCAATGCGCCGGTCGAGGGCGGTGATGTCGAAATCCGCCAAGGGGATGGCTTCCTCGGCGAGCACAATGACCTTTTTGGCATCGACCTCGGCAAACCCGCCGCGCACGAAGAGTCTGAGGTTGGGAGTCGTGCCGCCCGTCACCTCGATCACCCCGGGGCGAAGCGATGAGATCACGGGCGCATGCCCCGCAAGCACGCCGAAATAGCCCTCGGTGCCGGGAAGGGTGACCATGTCCACATCTTCGGACAGCAGCATCCGCTCCGGCGACACGAGATCGAAATGAATCTTTTCAGCCATTTGCGTCCGCCACCCCCCTTCCGTCGCTTCGCGACACCTTCCCCCTCAAGGGGGGAAGGACGCCTATTTTTCCTAAGCCGCGTCGGCGGCCATTTTTTGTGCCTTTTTCAGCGCATCCTCGATGGTGCCCACCATGTAGAACGCCGATTCCGGCAAATGGTCATATTCGCCCTTCGCCACCGCTGCAAAGCCCTTCACGGTATCGGCCATGTCGACAAACAGACCGGGGAAGCCGGTGAAGACTTCCGCCACGTGGAAGGGCTGCGAGAGGAAGCGTTGGATCTTGCGCGCGCGCGTGACGATCAGCTTGTCCTCTTCGGAGAGTTCATCCATGCCCAGAATGGCGATGATGTCCTGCAGGCTCTTGTAGCGCTGGAGGATCGACTGCACTTGACGGGCGACCTGATAATGCTCTTCGCCCACGACGCGCGGATCGAGGATGCGCGAGGTCGAGTCGAGCGGATCGACGGCGGGATAGATGCCCAGCTCGGCGATTTGGCGAGACAGCACGGTGGTTGCGTCCAGATGCGCAAACGAGGTCGCCGGCGCCGGGTCGGTGAGGTCGTCGGCGGGGACATAGATCGCCTGCTCGCTGGTGATGGAGCCCTTGTTCGTCGAGGTGATGCGCTCCTGAAGCGCGCCCATGTCGGTGGCGAGCGTCGGCTGATAGCCCACCGCCGACGGAATGCGGCCGAGCAGGGCTGAGACTTCCGAGCCCGCCTGGGTAAAGCGGAAAATGTTGTCGACGAAGAACAGCACGTCCTGGCCCTGGTCCCGGAAATATTCGGCGACGGTGAGGCCCGAAAGACCGACCCGCGCACGCGCGCCGGGCGGCTCGTTCATCTGGCCGAAGACGAGGGCGCATTTGGAGCCTTCCGTGGAGCCCTTCTTGGGGTCCTTGTTGACCCCCGATTCGATCATCTCGTGATAAAGATCATTGCCTTCACGGGTCCGCTCGCCGACGCCCGCGAACACGGAATAGCCACCGTGTTTTTTCGCGACATTGTTGATGAGTTCCTGGATCAGGACGGTCTTGCCCACCCCGGCGCCGCCGAATAGGCCGACCTTGCCGCCCTTTGCATAAGGCGCGAGCAGGTCGATGACCTTGATCCCGGTCACGAGGATCTGCGACTCGGTAGACTGATCGACGAATGAAGGGGCCGGCTGGTGGATGGCGCGCTTGCCGGTGGCCTTGATCGGGCCGGCTTCGTCCACAGGCTCGCCGATAACGTTCATGATGCGGCCAAGGGTGCCGTCGCCGACCGGCACGGCGATCGCCTCGCCGGTGTCGTGCACCGGATTGCCGCGCACAAGACCTTCGGTGGAATCCATCGCAACAGTACGCACCGTCGATTCGCCCAGATGCTGGGCCACTTCGAGGACCAGGCGGTTGCCGTTGTTGTCGGTTTCCAACGCGTTCAGGATTTCGGGAAGCGGCCCGTCGAATTGCACGTCGATCACCGCGCCCATGATTTGCGTGATCCGGCCGATCTTGTTGCTGGCGGTCTTCAAAGGGGCGTTCATGACATTACCTTTCAATCATATCGCCTCGGCGCCGGAGATGATCTCGATCAGCTCTTTGGTGATCATCGCTTGGCGGCTGCGGTTATATTGCAACGTCAACCGGTCGATCACTTCGCCGGCATTGCGCGTCGCCGAATCCATGGCGCTCATGCGTGCGCCCTGTTCGGACGCGGCATTCTCCAGAAGGGCGCGAAAGATTTGCACCGCCACGTTGCGGGGCAACAGATCGGCGAGGATCTCTGCCTCGTCCGGCTCATAATCATAGACGGCGCCGCCTGCCGCCGGTGCGCCCTGCGGCGCGATTTCGACGGGTGCCGGGATCAGGCGCTGCGCCGTCGGTTCCTGCGAGATCACCGATTTGAAGCGGGCGTAGACGATGGTCGCCAGATCGAATTGCCCCTCGGCATACATATCGAGCACCCGTCGGGCGATTCCCAAAGCATCCGAGAAGGCCAGCCGTTTCACACCGGTCAATTCGACGGTGTCGATGATGTAGCGGCTGTAAAGCCGCCGAAGCTGATCGCGCCCCTTGCGGCCGACGCAGAAGATTTTCACCTCTTTGCCTTCGTTCAACAGGGCATCGATCAATAAGCGCGCGCGGCGCACGATGTTGGTGTTGAAGCCGCCGCACAATCCGCGATCGGCGGTCGCCACGATCACGAGATGCACCCGATCCGAACCGGTGCCGGTCAACAGCCGGGGCGCGCCGGGGTTGCCGGTCATGGAACCGGCAAGCGACGAGATCACGGCCGCCATGCGTTCCGCATAGGGCCGCGCCGCCTGCGCCGCGTCTTGCGCCCGCTTCAATTTGGACGCCGCAACCATTTGCATCGCGCGCGTGATCTTGCGCGTCGCCTTGACGCTCGTGATGCGGTTGCGGAATGCCTTCAGGCTCGGCATCAGGCAAAGGCCTTCGCGAACTCGTCGAGGGTGGCTTTGAGTTTGGCATCCGTATCTGGCGCCAATTGCTTCGAGTTGCGGATCGTATCCAAGAGATCCTTATGCTTGCTGCGCAACAGCCGCAGGACTTCGGCCTCAAAACGACCCACCGCGTTCACCGGCAATTTGTCGAGATAGCCTTTGACGCCGAGATAGATCGCGACCACCTGCTCCTCAATGGGGTAGGGCGTGTATTGCGGCTGCTTCAGAAGCTCGGTCAACCGCGCGCCGCGATTGAGCAGGCGCTGGGTCGCGGCATCGAGATCGGAGCCGAACTGAGCGAACGCCGCCATTTCGCGGTATTGCGCCAGCTCCAGCTTGATCGAGCCCGCCACCTGTTTCATCGCCTTGATCTGAGCGGCCGAGCCCACGCGAGACACGGAAATCCCGACATTCACCGCCGGACGAATGCCTTGATAGAAGAGATCGGTCTCGAGGAAGATCTGGCCGTCGGTGATCGAAATCACATTGGTTGGAATATAGGCCGAGACGTCGTTCGCCTGCGTCTCGATGATGGGCAGCGCCGTCAGCGAACCGCCGCCATTGGCATCGTTCAGTTTCGCGGCGCGCTCCAACAGGCGGGAATGAAGATAAAACACGTCGCCCGGATAGGCTTCGCGGCCCGGCGGACGGCGCAGCAGCAGCGACATCTGGCGATAGGCGACCGCCTGCTTGGACAGATCATCATAGATGATCAGTGCATGCATTCCGTTGTCGCGGAACCACTCGCCCAGCGTGCAACCGGAGAAAGGCGCCAGATATTGCAGCGGCGCGGGATCGGATGCGGTGGCGGCGACCACGGTGGTGTATTCCATTGCGCCCGCGTCCGTGAGCGTCTTGACGGTTTGTGCGACGGTGGACCGCTTCTGGCCGATGGCGACATAGATGCAATAGAGCTTGACCTTCTCGTCGCCCGACTTGTTGATCTCGCGCTGTTTGATGATGGTGTCGATGGCAACGGCCGACTTGCCGGTCTGGCGGTCGCCGATGATGAGCTCGCGTTGGCCGCGGCCGATCGGGATCAGGGAATCGATCGCCTTGATCCCGGTCTGCATGGGCTCGCTCACGGATTTGCGCGGGATGATCCCAGGCGCCTTTACGTCGACGCGGCGGCGCTCGGCGACGTCCTTAAGGTCGCCCTTGCCATCGAGCGGCTGGCCCAAAGGATCGAGCACGCGTCCGAGCAGCCCTTTGCCGACCGGAAAATCCACAATCGCGCCGGTGCGCTTGACCGTGTCGCCTTCCTTGATGGAGCGGTCTTCGCCGAAGATCACCGCCCCGACATTGTCGGTTTCGAGGTTCAACGCCATTCCCATGATGCCGCCCGGAAATTCCACCATCTCGCCGGACTTGACATTGTCCAGGCCATAGATGCGCGCGATGCCGTCGCCGACGGAGAGCACCTGGCCGACCTCGGTGACTTCCGCCTCGGCGTCGAAATTTCGGATCTCGCGTTTGAGAATCGCGGAGATTTCCGAGGGTTGGATGTCCATCTCAGTGGCCTTTCATAGCGGCACGCAAACCGTCGAGCTTGGCGCGCAAAGATGAGTCGATCATGCGCGAGCCGACCTTGAGCACCAAACCGCCCAGGAGCTTCGGATCGACATGGGCAGTGAGTCGTGGCTCGCGCCCGAGCTTGTCCTTCAATACACGTCTGAGTTCGGCTGTTTCGGCGGCCGACAATTCATGCGCCGAGGTAATGTCCGCTGCGACTTCGCCGCGGTGACGGGCGAGCAGCTGTTCGAAGGCGCGAATGATGTTGGCAAGAGCGAAGAGGCGCCGTTTCTGTGCGAGCAGCAGCACGAATTTGCGGGTGAGATCGCCGGCGCCGGCCTGGGCCAGCACGGCCTGCATCCCTTTGGCCTGTTCTTCGCGCGAGAAGAGCGGCGAACGTACGAGGCGGGCCAGCTCGGGACTGTCTTGAAGCAATGTCTTCACCTGCGCGAAATCTGCGGCGAGTTGATCGATGGCGCGTTCTTCCGCCGCCAGCTCGAAAGCCGCGGTTGCGTAGCGCAAAGCCAAACCGGCGCTATGGCTGTTTTTGGAGGCCACGTCCTGCCTTACTCGGATGGGGCATCGCCAGGTTTCTGCAGGCTAAGCCATTGTTTTTAAACGATAAAAATGGACGAAAAGGAATGCGTCCGCGCGTTGGCCGGGCTTAGCACGGGCATTACACAGGTGCAACATTGACGGGGTGCGGCGCTTCGGCTCGCATCGGGTTCCGCGTGAAGACAAGCCGCATCATCGCAATGTCTTATCACGCTTGACAAAAACCTGTGCGAGTTCTTGCTTGCGGGCCTTATCCGCCAGAGTCGGGATGCAATCATGGCCATGAAGATTTACGGCAGTCCCATGTCGCGGGCGTCGCGCTCGCTGTGGTGCGCAAAAGAGCTCGGTGTGCCCTTCGAACATGTCGATCTGGGTTGGGACAGGCTGAAATCTCCGGACTTTTTGGCGATCAATCCGAACGGCAAATTTCCCGGTTTCGCCGACGGTGAGCTGAAACTCTTCGAATCGCTGGCCATCAATCTCTACATCGCCAAGAAGTACGGCACCGGCGAACTCTATCCGACCAATATCGAGGACGAGGCGTGCACCTTCCAATGGACATTGTGGGCGGCCACCGAAGTCGAGCCCCTGCTGCTTCCCTCAGTGATGGTGAAATTCGGCTTTGGATCCGATCCCGCGACCGCCAAGGCCGCCGCCGAGCGCGCCAAACCCGTCCTGAAAGTGCTCGACGATTATCTGAAGACGCATGAATGGCTGGTCGGCAAGAAGTTCAGCGTCGCCGATCTCAATGCCGCAAGCGTTGTTGGGATGGCGCGCGTTGGCGATATCGACATTTCCTACGTGCCGAATGTCGTGGCCTGGCTGGACCGCTGCCTGTCGCGTCCGGCACGCAACCTGAAGGCGCGGGAATAGTCATCGAGGTGAGGGGGACCATGATCGAGAAGCCGGTAGACATCAAAACATCGGACGGCGTCGCAGATGCCGAATGGTTTTGTCCCGATGAGAAGGGCCAATGGCCCGGAATCATCATGTACACGGACATCGGCGGATTGCGGCCGGTCTTCCGCGACATGGCGCGCCGGCTTGCCTCCGAGGGGTTCGTCGTGCTGGTCCCCAACCCGTTCTATCGGGTT